>JBKJYB010000171.1:0-16689 GCA_046716045.1 Nitrosospira sp. | reverse complement strand
CTTCTGACTCAGTACCCGGCCTGCGCCAGGGCATCGGACAAATACCGCATCAATCCGGGCAACGTCGGCCGCGGCGCGAAGCGTGACGAACAGTTTGCCGTGATGATTGAAACTGCCTGCCGCTACGACAAACCGGTTCGTATCGGCGTTAACTGGGGTAGCCTCGATCCCGAACTGCTGGCGCGCATTATGGATGAGAACGCCCGATCCGGTGATCCGAAGGATGCATCGCTTGTCATGCGGGAGGCATTGATCACCTCCGCACTGGAAAGTGCCGCCAGGGCGGAAGAGATTGGACTGGGGCGCGACAGAATCATTTTGTCCTGCAAGGTAAGCGGTGTACAGGACTTGATTGCTGTTTATCGCGACCTGGCATCGCGTTGTGACTATGCCTTGCATCTTGGATTGACCGAAGCCGGCATGGGCTCGAAAGGAATCGTAGCCTCTACCGCCGCGCTGTCAGTGCTGCTTCTTGACGGCATAGGCGACACTATCCGCATATCGCTTACGCCTGAGCCAGGCGGCGACCGCTCTCGCGAAGTGGTGGTGGCGCAGGAAATTCTGCAAACCACAGGTCTGCGCGCATTTGTGCCACTGGTCGCGGCATGCCCCGGTTGCGGGCGTACCACCAGCACCTATTTCCAGGAGCTGGCGGAGAGTATTCAGGGCTACGTCCGCACTCAGATGCTGGTGTGGCGCGAGGAATACGAAGGCGTGGAAAACATGACATTGGCGGTGATGGGGTGTGTGGTTAACGGGCCCGGGGAAAGCAAGCATGCCAACATCGGCATCAGCCTGCCCGGTTCAGGTGAGAGGCCGGTAGCGCCGGTTTATGTGGATGGGCAGAAATCGGTGACGTTGAAAGGCGATAATATTGCGGGAGAATTCCGTCAGATCGTCGATGAATATGTGCAGATGAAATATCCGAAGAAGTCAGGCACCGCAGAAATCAGGCAATGACCAGAACCATCCAGGCCATCCGCGGGATGAATGACATCCTGCCTGATCAGATATACCTTTGGGAATTCTTTGAGCAGACTGTGCGTGAATGGATGGCGGCGTATGGTTACCGTAATATCCGCATGCCGATTGTCGAGCAGACTGATCTGTTTGTGCGTTCCATTGGTGCAGTGACCGATATCGTCGAGAAAGAGATGTATTCTTTCCTGGATAATCTCAACGGCGACAGTCTGACATTACGGCCGGAAGGAACCGCTTCCTGTGTACGCGCGGTGCTGGAGCATAATCTGCTCTATACAGGGCCGCAGAGGCTGTACTATTCAGGTCCAATGTTTCGCCATGAGCGTCCGCAAAAGGGACGTTACCGGCAGTTCCATCAGGTAGGTGTTGAAGCGCTGGGATACGCCGGCCCGGATATTGATGCCGAGCTCATTGTCATGTGTGCGGAATTATGGAAAAAACTGGGTATTTCGGATGTGCGCCTGGAAATTGGCACGCTGGGTAGCACCGAATCGCGTACCTTGCACCGGGCGCGATTAATCGGGTATCTGGAGCGGCATCTGGGCAGGCTCGATGATGATGCGTGCCGGCGGTTGCACAGTAATCCATTACGGATAATGGATAGCAAGAATCCCGAGATGAGGGAGATTATTGACGGCGCGCCGCGGTTGCTGGATGACCTGGACGAGGACTCGTTGGCGCATTTCGAGACGTTACAACGACTCCTGCGTGATCAGGGGATAGACTTTGAAATCAATCCGCGGTTGGTGAGAGGGCTGGATTATTACAACCGCACCGTATTCGAATGGATCACCGGGAAGCTCGGTGCGCAAGGCGCCATATGCGCCGGCGGACGTTATGACGGATTGGTGGAGCAGATTGGCGGCAAGCCGGCATCGGCGGCGCCAGCGTGCGGTTTCGCCATGGGCGTGGAGCGTGTGCTAGCGCTGATGGTGGAATGCGGCAATGAAATACCGCGCTCCGTACCGGATGTGTACCTGATACATCAGGGCGAGGCTGCGAATGGGGCCGCCTGGAAAACTGTCAGATATTTGCGCGATAGCGGACTCAAGGCAATTCTGCATTGTGGTGATGGCAGCTTCAAGGCGCAAATGAAAAAGGCTGATGCCAGCGGTGCGCGTTTCGCCGTTATTATTGGCGATGATGAAGCACAAGCGGGTGAGATAAGCATCAAGCCGCTGCGTGAGGCGGCAGAGCAGGTGAGAGTTGGGCTGACGGAAGCGGTAGATCTACTTAAGAGAACTTGAATCAGAAAATTCTTATCAGGAAATTAAATGGCGACCTATGATCTGGAAGAGCAGGAAAAAATAGATGGGCTAAAAACCTGGTGGGAGGCTTATGGCACGCTGGTCATCGTGATTGTGGCAACTTTAATTGCAGGCATGGGTGGTCAGCAGGCGTGGAAATACTACCAGAAACAACAGATTGAGCAGGCAGCGGAACTGTATGCCTCGCTGCTGCAAGTCAACGCGAGCGACGATCCCAAGAAAATTAGCGATGCTGCGCATTTGCTGATGGAAGGCTTTCCCGCCAGTGGCTACGCGGCGCGCGCCGCGTTGATCTCGGCACGCGCCAGTTTCGAAGGGGGGGACGTGCAAAATGCCAAAAGCCGCCTGCAGTGGACGCTGGATAACGCCAAGGAAGACGAGTTGAAAGATCTCGTGCGATTGCGGCTGGCAGGCATATTACTGGATGAAAAAAAATACGACGATGCCGTGAGACTGCTGGATACAAAACATGGCGCATCTTTTGATGGTCTTTACGCGGATCTCAAGGGTGATGTCCTCACTTCGGCGGGGAAGGTTCCCGAGGCACGTGCCGCTTATCAAGTGGCGCTCGAGAAGCTAGCCAAAAAAGGCACCTATCATAGTATCGTTCAAATGAAGCTCGATGCTCTGGCAGAAGGCAAATAATTCAAATTTCCGAGAGCGCGCATAACAAGACCGCGAGAATGAGGCGTAGCTGGCGGGTTAGCCACAGAGGTCTTATTCAGAGATTCTCCAGGATTATTAGCATGATCCTAAATCCGGCGATTGATCGCTCATTTCTTTGTTTAACGTCATGACCCATAATGAATTTATTCACCATTTTATCTTCACCTTTTTGGTGAGCTCGCTACAGGGCGAATTGCGCCGTTTTTGTGGCACATGGCTGTGTTGCAACTCCTCGGAATGGAATGACCATTCTGCGTCGTCGCGCCTTGCCCTGTACCCCAAAAACCGCACACTTCACCCTGTCCAACTGCCGGATTCAGGATGATTCGGCGGCATATTCTGCTGCTGGTACCGTTATTGGCATTTTCAGGATGCGCGAGTCTTGTCGATATGACGCGCGATCTCGCGCGCGACTTGGCGGATATTGATGTGGCGGGTATCAGCGGTGGACTCTTTGGCGGGGAGACTTTTGAGCTGAGCCCCGAACAGACCGCCCAATTAGCGACAGTTCCGGGAGCGCGCCCATTGTGGCAGAACGGTATTGAAGAAAGTAAAGCGATGGGATTTATGCCGGTATTCGAGAATGGCGCTGTTTATGCCGCAGGCTTGAACGGATTTCTTGTGCGTTTTGATCCCACGACAGGCAAACAAGCGGGAAGTGTCAATACTAAACATAAATTGTCGGGCGGCGTGGGTGCGGGTGAAAGTATGTTGCTGGTTGGCACATTCAAAGGCGAAGTTCTGGCATATGACGGCAAAGACGGTAAAGCACTGTGGACGGCCCAAGTATCCACCGAGGTGTTAAGTCCGCCGCGGGCGGATAGCGGTTCGGTAGTGGTTCGCACTGGAGATGGCAGGATTTTCAGTCTGGATGCCGGCAGCGGTAAACGTAAGTGGATATACCAGGGTGCAACCCCATCTCTCACGGTACGGAGTTTTGCGGGCGTATTGATCTCGCAAGGTATGGTATTCGCCGGATTTGCCGGCGGGAAGCTGGTGGCGATAAATTTGGCGAACGGCGGCGTAGCCTGGGAAGCGGTCGTGTCGCGGCCACGTGGTGCTACAGAACTGGAACGGATGACGGATGTCACCAGCCTGCCGGTGGCCGACGAACAGCAGATATGTGCTGTAGCCTATCAGGGACGTATTGCCTGCTTTGAAATCGCTAATGGTAATCAGATCTGGGCGCGGGATGTATCAAGCAGCGCAGGTCTCGCCATGAATAATGATTACATATATGTAAGCGACGCTCAAGGCGCGGTAGTGGCTTACAATAAAAAAGATGGTGCCAGCATCTGGAAGCAGGATCTGCTGAATGGCGTTAAATTGTCTCCACCGCTCATTCAGGACACGCATGTGGTAGTGGGTGATTCCCTAGGCTATGTGAATCTCATCAGAAATGACACCGGTAGTATTGTCGCCCGATCCGCCACTGACGGGAGCGCCATCGTTGCTCGCCCCGTATCTCTGCCTAATGGTTTCGTGGTGCAGACCATGAAAGGCGGAATTTATGCGTTCAGCATGTAGCCGGTAAAATTGGGTCAATTCATTTATTTTAGAAAGTGCTTGCCGCTATCCTTCCGAGAAGAAGGATAGGTGGTCTTTACATAAGAATCAGAAGCCATGAAACCCACCCTAGTACTGGTCGGGCGGCCCAATGTCGGCAAGTCAACGCTTTTTAACCGCCTGACCCGCAGCCGTGATGCAATTGTGGCGGATATTCCGGGATTGACGCGCGATCGCCATTACGGCCATGGCAGGCTGGGTGATAAGCCCTATCTGGTGGTCGACACCGGTGGCTTCGAGCCGATGGTGAAGGAAGGCATTTTGCATGAGATGGCCAAGCAGACCCGGCAAGCAGTGGATGAAGCGGATAGGGTACTGTTCATCGTCGATGGCAGAAACGGTTTGGCGCCGCACGATAGGGTAATCGCGGAACAACTGCGTAAAACCGGCCGCAAAATCATGCTGGTGGTGAATAAAACCGAAGGCATGGCGTCGTCCGTTGTTACCGCCGAGTTTCACGAACTGGGTCTGGGGGAGCCCTGTGCGATCTCCGCCGCGCACGGCGACAATGTGAGCGAGCTGGTAGAGCTGGCGTTAGCGGATTTCTCCCTGCCGCAAGAAGAAATAAAAGCGGACCGGCACCCAAAAATTGCTATCGTGGGACGCCCCAACGTTGGTAAATCCACGCTGGTGAATACGCTGCTGGGCGAGGAACGCGTAATCGCGTTTGATCAGCCGGGCACCACCCGCGACAGTATCTATATTGATTTTCATCGCAACGGCCGCGCGTATACGCTGATCGACACCGCCGGCCTGCGCCGTCGCGGTAAGGTATTTGAGACTGTGGAAAAATTCTCGGTGGTAAAGACCTTGCAGTCGGTGGAAGACGCCAACGTAGTAGTGCTGGTACTGGATGCAGGAAACGAGATTTCCGACCAGGATGCACATATTGCTGGCTTCATTCTGGAAACAGGGCGTGCGCTGGTGGTAGCGGTTAACAAGTGGGATGGTCTGGATGGTCATCAGCGCGATACCATCAAGAGCGATATTGCCCGGAAACTTTCTTTTTTACTAAGTTTTGCAAAACTCCACTATATTTCGGCGTTGCGAGGCAGCGGCATGAAAGGACTACTTCCGTCGATTGATGCCGCTTATGCGGCAGCGATGGCAAATTTATCCACTCCCAGACTTACCCGTACTTTACTGGCGGCGGTAGAGAAACAGCAGCCGCCGCGTGCCGGCCTATCACGTCCCAAACTGCGCTATGCCCATCAGGGCGGCTCCAACCCGCCATTGATCGTGATCCATGGGAGTGCGCTTGATAAGGTTCCCGAAACTTATCAGCGTTATCTTGAAAACACCTTCCGTGAAGCCTTCCAGCTGGAAGGTACCCCATTGCGAGTTGTGTTCAGGTCGGGTCGCAATCCCTATGCTGGAAAAGGTCCGACACCTCTCAGCGAGGCGGAAGCAAAACGCGCCCACCGCCGCCGCATGGTTGGCAGGAAGAAATATGGTTAGGTATCAATCAGCCTGATAGGCTTGAGAAATGGAAAAAAGCCATGCTGAGTTCCGGTAGCGTGGAAGTCAACGAATTTCTGAACAGATTCTCGATTTCCACAGAGGACGTGCAGCGATTCCCTAATGCAACACCCTCGGCACGCTCAAGATGAATTCAGGGATGGTTGCATCGAAGCGTAGACCGTCTTCAGCCACCATTTGATAGCTGCCTTTCATCGACCCAACCGGTGTGGAAATGGCGGTGCCGCTTGTATATTCGAAACTATCGCCCGGTTTTAGCAGCGGCTGCTCGCCGACCACTCCCAGCCCCCGTACCTCCTGCACACCACCAGTCCCATCCGCAATAATCCAATGGCGGCTGATGAGCTGTGCCGAAACCGTGCCTGTGTTGGCAAGCATGATGGTATAAGCGAAAACGTAACGGTCGAGCGCTTCGTCCGACTGTTCCGGGAGGTAGGTAGTGTGAACCGTTACAATAATCTCATATTTTTTACTTTCAGCCATCCCCGCATTGCACACTATTTTTCGAGCCACGGCAAGGGTGGCGGCTACAAAATATGGTGCCGCATGATAAAAGTTATAGAATGATCGCTTACCGGATGAAGCTGTTAACGCGAATCGGCCATTTGCGGTTAAAATGGCGTTTTTTGATTATAAGGAAGCCTTCATGGCTAATTATCGCATCGCTCCGAGCATTCTTTCCGCAAACTTTGCCAAGCTGGGCGAGGAAATCACCGCCGTTATCGATTCAGGCGCGGATATCATCCATTTTGATGTGATGGATAATCACTACGTGCCCAATCTCACCATTGGCCCGCTCGTGTGTGAGGCGATCCGTCCCCTGACCCAGGCGATTATCGATGTGCACCTGATGGTCGAGCCGGTTGACCGCATTGTTCCGGACTTTGCCAAGGCCGGGGCCAATATTATTTCCTTTCACCCCGAAGCATCCAGGCATATCGACCGCACTATCGGGCTCATCAAGGAACAGGGCTGCAAGGCGGGTCTGGTATTCAATCCCGCGACGCCTTTATATTATCTCGATCATGTGCTGGATAAGCTGGATCTGGTGCTGATCATGTCGGTAAACCCCGGTTTCGGTGGACAGAAATTTATCCCTGAAGCACTGGAAAAATTAAAAGCGGTGCGCAAGCGCATCGATGCAACGGGCAAAGACATCATGCTGGAGATTGATGGCGGCGTAAAAGTGGATAACATCGCCGAGATTGCCCGTGCCGGGGCCGATACCTTCGTGGCTGGTTCCGCCATTTACAGCGCAGGCAAGGACAGCGATCCGCACCGCTATGATACGGTAGTAGCAGCGTTGCGGGCCGAGCTGGCGAAAGCTTGACTTCAGTCCTGAAAGAACAGGGCGCTTCTAAAAACCCAGATTTGCGAGCGCGTCTTGGACTGCGGGACTTTATTTGACTGTTAGGGATAACACTACGTGAACAAAAGCGCTTCCCACCTGGCGGACACCTCTGCGGTTGACATCGAATGCCCGCTGTTAGTCAAGGCCGTGATGATCGATCTGGATGGTACGCTTCTCGATACGGCGTGCGATCTTGCCGCGGCGGCTAATATGATGCTACGGGAACTGGGCAGGGCCGAGCTACCGCTGGAGACTATCCAATCCTATATCGGCAAGGGCATACAGAAGCTGGTGAAGCGTTCGCTTACCGGCAGTCTCGATGATGAGCCCGATGTTGAATTATTCGACAAAGCGATGCCGATCTACGAGCGCGATTACGCGAAAACGTTGTGCATTAATACACGACCCTATCCCGGCGTAATAGAGGGATTGAACGCCTTGCGGGAAGCGGATTTTCGCCTGGCCTGCGTTACCAACAAGGCTGAGGCGTTCACCTTGCCGTTACTCCGCGCCACCGGCCTGCTGGATTATTTTGATATTGTCCTGTCAGGCGATAGCCTCCCGAAAAAGAAACCCGACCCGATGCCCCTGCTGCATGCCTGCAAGCATTTCGGCATTCTACCCCACGAAATGCTGCTGATCGGGGACTCGCTCAATGACGCCGAAGCGGCGCGTGCGGCAGGTTGCCATGTCTTTTGCGTACCCTATGGCTACAATGAGGGGCGCGATGTGCGCGAGCTGGATTGCGATGCCATCGTTACATCCGTATACGATGCTACGAAACTGATCCAGAAATTGTCATGATCCGCGAAAACACTGGAATCGAGGAATACGCGATCGAGGCCTGGCGTCCCTGGTGCCCTGGCCTTGATCGCTGGCGTGCCTAGCACTCACACGCCGCCGTATTTTCTTCCTTTCCTGTTTTTTTGTAGAGTCAAATCATGACTGAAACTGGATTCAATGACCTTGTCAAGCAAGGCTACAACCGCATCCCGGTAGTGCTGGAAACGTTTTCCGATCTCGATACCCCTCTATCGGTTTATCTCAAGCTTGCCAACGGGCCTTACTCGTATTTACTGGAGTCGGTGCAGGGGGGTGAGCGCTTCGGGCGCTATTCCTTTATCGGCCTGCCCGCCGTGACTCGTATAGAGGCGCGAGGCAACCGTGTCAGAATCATCAATGGTGTGGGATCGCAGGAAATTGAGGTGGGCGATCCGCTGGCTTTCGTGGAATCTTATCTGTCGCGCTTCAAGGCAGCGCCATACCCCGGTTTGCCCCGTTTCTGCGGCGGCCTTGTAGGCTATTTCGCCTACGATGCAGTGCGGTATATCGAGCATAAACTTGTTGGCTATGCCCGCCCGGATACGCTCAATACACCCGATATGCTGTTATTGCTGTCTGAAGAGTTGGCAGTGGTGGATAATCTTTCCGGCAAGCTCTATCTCATCGTGTATGTGGCCCTTGGCGACGCGGGTCCAACGGAAGCAGCGGAAGGGTATAAAGCCGCAAAAAGACGCCTGAAGGAGTTGCTCGTCAATCTCCGTAAGCCGGTAGAAATTCCGCTTGAAGCGCCGAGCGAACCAGCCGAGGCCGTCTCTGAATTCAATGAAGCAGATTTCATTGAGGCGGTGGAACGCGCCAAGCGCTATATTTTTGATGGTGACATCATGCAGGTCGTCTTATCGCAACGGTCCAGCAAGCCTTATGGGGCCTCGCCGCTGGCCCTTTATCGCGCGCTACGCAGTCTTAATCCTTCGCCGTACATGTTTTATTATCACTTTGGCGAGTTTCATGTGGTTGGCGCGTCGCCGGAAATCCTGGTGCGCCTGGAAGGCGGCACCGTGACCGTACGCCCCATCGCCGGCACCCGTCCGCGCGGCAAAAGCATACAGGAAGATTCAGCGCTGGCGGCCGATTTGCTGGCCGACCCGAAAGAGCGTGCGGAACATCTGATGCTGATGGACCTCGGGCGTAATGATGTCGGGCGCGTCGCGCAGACCGGAACAGTCAAAGTCACCGAAAACATGCAAATCGAGCACTACTCTCACGTTATGCACATCGTTTCCAATGTGGACGGCAAACTCAAACCCGGCCTGAATGCGATGGATGTGCTGCGTGCCACTTTTCCGGCGGGCACCGTGAGTGGCGCCCCGAAGGTACGGGCGATGGAAATCATTGATGAGCTGGAAGTTTCCAAGCGCGGTATCTACGCGGGCGCGGTGGGTTATCTGGGATTCAATGGCGATATGGATCTGGCCATTGCCATCCGTACCGGTGTCATCAAAGACGGAAAGCTACACGTGCAGGCGGGTGCGGGCATTGTTGCCGATTCCGTGCCGCAGAGCGAATGGATCGAAACCCAGAACAAAGCCAAGGCGCTGCTGTGCGCGGCGGAGATTGCGGAAGGTGGGTTGGACAGTAAGATCGAGTAGAGGATGGGGTCTCCTCGTTTCCCGTGCAATAACTGACGTCTGGAAAGCCCAGCCTCGAGGGGATTGTGCGATGCTTCGAATCAAAACAGATTCCTGTTCACGGTCTCATTGCCTGAAAACCCGCATGGATTCTAGAGCGATATGCAATTCTGGCAGGAAAAGCTGATCACATGTTGGCGCGGCTTTCCGAGCAGCCAGGAGGTTGGAAGAAATGCCATATTAATCTGTAGCTTGCGCGCTCACCCCTACACCAGCACTCGATTTCAAATCGTCACTTATTGCCCTGGAAGCAATTCGGCCTCCAATAGGCCAGAAGTTAACACCGATTCATCCTCCGACTAATGAATGATAAAGGACGTTATCATTCATAAAACATGCTAAGATTAAAACTGCCTTTTCCGCAGCAAGACTAGACAATATAATTAGATCTGATTATTATTGATTCTATATGATTAATAATAATTCAAAAGGATTGAACATGAACACACGCGTTGTTACCGCTCACATTCCAAATGAGCTCGCTGAACAGATCGACCAGCTTGCTACACGTCTTGATCGCCCCAAGGGTTGGATTGTCAAACAGGCTTTAACGTCATGGGTCGCACTTGAAGCAAAACGCTATCAGCTTACATTGGAAGGTTTGGCCGATGTCGATGCCGGCCGCATCGTTGATCACTCTTCAATTGATGCTTGGGCTACAAGCCTCGATAAGTCAGCCTAATCCATGGTCTTAAAATGGACGGTTAGTGCTGAGCGTGACCTTGGTCTCATTCATGCCTTTCTTGCGCCAGTAAATTCCCTCGCAGCAGCAAAAGTGATCAAGCAACTGGTGGCGGGCGCACAGCAACTTCTGATCTATCCTCAGCTTGGGGTAGCACTGGACGAGTTTGCGCCACGGGATGTGCGACGTGTAATTGTGGGTGATTACGAGTTGCGTTATGAAGTTACTGAAAAGCTAATTTATATCCTTCGGCTTTGGCATGCCCGGGAGGATCGTTAATGTCCCAGACCCTTCCCTCCTCGCATTATGGTTCGGTGTTGTTACCGGCATTGTTTTCTCCGACTGCAGATGCCAGCAAACGCTTCATCGAGTTCTTTACTGCCAATATCCGTAATCCCAACACTCGTAAGGCATACGCATGGGCTGTAGGAGAATTTGCGACCTGGTGCGAAGTTAACGGCCTGACCGAACTAAGTGATATCGAGCCGGTGCACGTAGCAGCTTATATTGAGATTCTATGGCAGCGATTGTCCGCCCCTTCGGTGAAGCAACACTTGGCCGCAATCCGGATGCTGTTCGATTGGCTCGTGGTAGGCCAGGTTCTCGCTACGAACCCGGCGAGTTCGGTGCGAGGTCCCAAGCATTCAGTCAGAAAAGGAAAAACGCCTGTTCTGGCCGCAGATGAAGCACGTGCCTTGCTGGACTCTATTGATACCAGCACCCTCGTCGGTTTACGCGATCGCGCCTTGATTGGTTTGATGGTATATACTTTTGCCCGAGTGGGTGCGGCACTTCAGATAAAAATTGAGGATGTCTATGTGCAGGGGCGTCGCACTTGGATACGATTATACGAGAAAGGCGGGAAGCGGCATGAAATGCCCTGCCATCATAATCTTGATGAATACCTGCATGCTTATATCAATAGCGCGAAGTTGACGGAAGCCAAGAGCATTCTATTTCGTACGGCGCCCCGTCGCTCGGGACAGCTTTCAGACCGCCCAATGAGCCAAGCCGATGCATATCGCATGATTCGCAGGCGCTCGGCTGAGGCGTCCATTTTCACAAAAATCGGTAATCACTCCTTCCGTGCCACAGGCATTACTGAGTACTTACGCAATGGCGGCAAACTTGAAATAGCACAACAAATGGCAGCTCACGAAAGTGCGCGTACCACAGGACTCTATGATCGGAGAAATGATCAGGTGTCGCTTGATGAGGTTGAGCGGATTGTGATCTGATTGCTGGAAGATGGGCTGACTATCATTTTCTCTCGTATTTGCATTAAAAGGCTCGGTGCTGATGCGAAATTCTGGTTGCATCCGATGGTTCATATGGGTGAAAGCCATGGTTTTGATGCTCGAACCTTGCGCGAGCTGACGGAAGCGGATGAGCAAAACACAGCAATTGTTGAGGGGGCATGGAATGAGTACTTCTGCCAAATCGGTGCGGTTTGACGATAACAATATGTGGGTCGAATTGTCGGATGCGCGCACACTGGGCATCCCCTTAGCGTGGTTTCCCCGACTGATGCATGCTGATCCAGAGCATCGCCAGAAATGTGAACTGTCGGTTAACGGCATTCATTGGGACGAGCTTAATGAAGATATTTCGGTGGCCGGGCTCCTGGCAGGGCGCGACGATTCTACGCGCGCCACCAAGACCGCTGCTTAATTGAATGCGAGCGGCCATCGTAACCAATAGAAGTAATGCTGATGGCCACTGTTTTACCCATTATCACGTAGTCGTCACGACAAAGGCAAATCGCAGGCTGTTTCCCGTTGATTGTCTGCGATTGGGCTAATTTTACCTTTTCGAGGGGTTGGGCATTAATAGCCATAATCGCATCTGCCTTGGCCAAACGATCTATTTGTAAGGAGACAATGATTCATGTCATCTGATCACCATGGGCCACCCACGCCTCCACAAAATGAAGGTTTAGCTAACACAACGGAACAAGTCGCTCCAACAGTCACCCGACCCGTATCGGCAGCATTTCAAGCCAAATATGTTGCCCGAGATCTCCAGGCCGGAATCATCACGGGAGCCATGGCAATTCCCTTGACCGTGGGGATTGCCATGATGTCTGAATATCCCATCAAGGTTGCTCTGGCAACCGTCGCGTTTGCATGTTTCATTGGCTGGATCAATGCTTTTATCCGGCCGGGCAACTATATCGGTGCGCCTGGCGTCGCCGCAGGCCTGGCACCGGTGTTAGCGATGGGCATTCATAGCTTTGGCATGGAAAATATGGCGTTCGTAATTTTCCTGACTGCATTTATACAGGCCCTGATATGGAAATTCGATTGGCAAAAATATATTTTATTGGCGGTGCCAAGCTACCTCGTGGAGGGATTGCTGGCAGGCGTGGGATTGAAGATCGCCCTTAAGTTTTTGACATTTACCTATGAACTGCCTATGGATCAGGAATCGGCCGATGTGTTCTGGAATGATGCGCGTATCCAGATAGCGCTTGTATCACTCGTAAGTTTTGCCATGTTTGTATATCTATTTTCCAAATTCAAAGATACCAAGCCTGCCATTCCTTACTTCCTGTTGATCGGAGCAAGCATCGTGCTGGCGCAATTCATGCCTATGTCCATGTTGCATGTGGATGATGTGGAGCTTCGCCTTGCTGTGCCGCTACCGCATTTTGATAGTGCGCTGACCTGGGCTTATGTAATTGGCTTTGCGGCCATGCTGGCGGTGATCGATGTGATAGAACAGGTGATGAGCAATGCCGCCATCGAAAAAATAGATCCGCTAAAACGCAAATGCAACACCAACAATAGTTTGCTAGCGATCTGGATCGCAAATATGGGCTCAAGTTTCTTTGGTGGCATGACCAATCTGGATGGTTTGGCAAAAAGTACCACCAATAAACTGGCTGGCGCCATGACCAAGTTTTCCGTCTTGATAATAGGCGCTGTTGTCACTTTCTTTGTCATGAACACCCAGTATCTTGAGTATCTCCCGAAATTCTCACTGGCGGCAATCATGATTTTCTCCGGATGGAAAATGATCGTGGGGCTCTGGCACGTCGCGCATTACGGACAATACGCCATGATACTTGCTACCTTTTGCGGTTTATTGGTCTACAAAGTAGGAATCTTTGAGGGTTTGCTGATTGCCATGGCAGTGCATGGCCTTATTAATTATATTGTTTTTAATCAGGCCGACAAGATACCCGGCAAAACCATTATCAAAAAATACCTGCAGAAATTTTCTGCTGGCGGAGGCGGAGGCCCTGATTAAGGATGCTGATGCGATACCTGTTGGGGCTGGGTATTCTGGTTCCGGCATCGTGTTATTTCATTTCGCGTTATAAAGAGCCGTAATATACCTCAACATAGTTGAGGTGTGCGATGGCGAGACCTTCGGCGGGACGTGAATTCAATCTTAATACGCAATATATGAATATCGTGACTTTAACGCACGTTACCGTACATATCTCTAATTTCAAAGGAGTACAGTTTGCCCCAGTAGTCTTCACTTGGTCCAACTATTAATCCCGCTATGGCACAACTCTGGCGAGCGGTTTCAAAAACAACTATTCGACCAGGTGAGCAAAGAACTCTGGGGCCGATTTTCCGGCTTAAACCCAGTATTGGCATTGCGGTATATCCGAATGATGGGAATACAGGTCCATAACTGGTGGCCAACGCTGATACCGCCATGTATCGAGCAAAAAAGACACAAGCCGGTTGTATCTTTTTCGATAACGTTAAAGATAATCCTCCGAAATGATTTAAGGGAACATATGAAAAATTCGCCTTTTGGCGATTGCAATGTAGCTGAATTGCATCTGGCCGACCAAGTGCAATCCTTCGGGGCGCTTGTTGCAATTGATAAGCGGACACAACTTATATGTGCCTGTTCGGCGAATTCATATTCGTTCGTCGGAAAAACATCTGAGGAACTCCTGGGGCAGAACTACAAGACTTTATTTACTCCAGCGCAAGTGGGAGGGGTGTTCAAACACATTGACGCTCCGGGCAACGAGGTACCACAGATCCTTGAGGCTGAATTGCACAATAAAGCAGTATTGATCGCGAACCACTCGGTCAACAATATTACGCTTGTCGAAATCGAGCATTATCAACCGGGATCCCTTCCATTTAATTTTTCACATACGGTAGAGTATCTTCAGGCCTTGGCTGCTACCGACACGGTTGAAACCGCGGCAGAACTGCTGATGGAAACGGTTGCTAAGATAACGCAGTTTGACCGGGTGATGTTATATAGGTTTCTGCCGGAATGGCATGGGGAAGTAATTGCGGAGGTCCTGGTCCCGGGGATTAGCGGCTTCCTCGGACTCAGGTTCCCCGCTACCGACGTGCCCGCTAACGCGCGGCGATTATACGTAATAAACTGGCAGCGGGCTATTGCCGATGTTTATTCAGAAACCGCCCCTATCCACACTGCCCCAAACTGCGAACCCATAGATTTTACCTTTTCCCAACTCAGGGCGGTTCATCCGGCACATATACAATATCTGAAGAACATAGGCACCGTAGCATCCTTCAGCATCTCCATCGTGGTGGCAAACAAGCTTTGGGGGTTAGTTGCTTGTCATTCCCTGGCGGCAAAGAAAATATCGTTGGCACAACGGCAGTTGTGCGAACAGTTGGCACGCATGACGTCGATCCACATGTCGGACATGAATGAGATGGGAGTAGAAAAATCACGTTCTGCTTACCGGGAAATCCAAGCTGAAATTAAAAGCGCACTCAAACCCCAAGACCTTGATAAACGGGCAATCAGTTCGCAATTGCCTAAGATACGCCAGATGTTCAGGTCACAAGGTATTTGGGCGCATCTCGACGATAACGATTATTACAGCGGCGATACTCCAGACGACGTCAGCTTCAGCGCACTGAGAAATTGGCTGGAAACGTATGACAGGACCCACGTTGTCGCACTTAATCATATTCCTTTTGCGCTTGCCAAGCATCCAGCGTTAGTACGTCTTGCCAGTGGGACTATGTATATCCCCCTGAATGATCAGGATTTCCTGCTGCTGATGCGGCATGAGCAGGTTGTAACCGTCAATTGGGCAGGCAAGCCGCAAAGCTTGTCTGGGGATGCTAATGATCTACTGGAGTTGACGCCACGGGCATCGTTCCAGATGTGGTCGCAACAGGTCCAAGGGGTATCTAACCCCTGGTACGATGTCGACATTGAGGCTGTGGGTAAATTGCGTGAGTTGGTGATTGAGCATAATGAAAAGATTCAGCTCGAAAATCTATCCCTTCACGATCCTCTCACCAAATTGGCGAATCGGCTTCTTTTCGAAAGGAAATTATCCGAAGCCATCGAGCTGAGCGTCCGCAATAACAGCCTTTCGGCCATATACATGCTAGATCTGGATAAATTCAAGCCAGTAAATGATACTTGGGGTCATGCTGCGGGGGATGAGCTGCTGGTTATGGTATCAAAAAGGCTAAAAAAAGTTGTGCGTGAAAGGGACGTGGTAGCACGGCTTGGAGGCGATGAGTTTGCAATCATCCAGTTTCATCTGTCTGATCTCCAAAGTGCCCAACTTACGGCCGAGCGAATATTAGGCGAGATGCGTCGTCCATTCGATATCCTGGGTCAGAATATTAAAATTGGTGTCAGCATAGGTGTTGCAATTTGCCCATTTCACTCGGTTGAGGAACGAGAGTTGGTTCAGTATGCCGATCGCGCGCTTTACCAGGCGAAACGGGCAGGCCGGAATGGCTTTAAGGTATACCACTAGTATGTTTTGCTGGGCACAATACTCGTCCGCATCGAGTACTGCCTGTCAAGGGCGGAGCTAGGGAAGTTCGGAACCGTAATGGTTGGGTTAATAGGATAAGCAAATCGAAATTCAGGCCCTGAGCATTAATCGAGAAAATCAGCATCCGCGAAGACCACGCTGTTGCGTCCATTCTCTTTAGCCTGGTACATTGCGCTATCGGCCCTTTGAATCAAGTCATTGAGATGAAGGGAAGTGTCACCGTCAGCCACTGCCACTGCCACACCCAGACTCAGCGAGGCAGGGATCGCACCATATTTGGTCATTACCGGTTGATCGGCAATAGCTGACCGCACTCTTTCCGCTATCTCGAGAGCATCACTAGCGCCACATTCAGGCAATACTATCAGTAGTTCCTCTCCTCCATATCGGCCAGACGAGTCATAGGGCCTGAGCACGTCTGTCACGCGCTTGGCCACCTCACGCAGTACCGCGTCTCCCGCTAGATG
>JBKJYB010000170.1:0-4732 GCA_046716045.1 Nitrosospira sp. | reverse complement strand
GCTATACGCTTTCTTCGCTATTTGAAGGGACAACATCGCGAAGTGCTACAGGCTTTGGCGCTGGCGCTTAAGTTTGACCGAGAGACCTTCGGGTTTTTGATTGAACGAGGGGAAATCAGTGGATATTCGGTGACCACGTTCGACTGGTTTGTCGGAGACCACTGGTCATTTGTCACCTCAGTTGGCGACCGGTCAGATTTTCATAGCTTCCATCAACACATGCAAGACAGTCTTGTAGCTAGCAGCCTGTCGGACTTCCCGGATTAAAAAGTCGCAGAAACTAACAAATTACCATTGCGAAATGGTATAGTTTTGGTTGTTAATCAATAGATTGGATGTGTTTCCATGAGCCGCTTCAAGCCCATCAGACGTAACATGAACTACCTGTTCCCGCCTTCGATGAACGACTGGCTGCCGGAACATCATCTGGCGCGATTTATTGTTGAAATCGTCGAGCAACTGGACTTGACGCCCCTGGAGCGCGCCTACGGCACCAGCGGAAGCGCCCCGTTCCATCCGGCATTACTGCTGTCTATCCTGGTTTACGGCTACGCCACTGGCGTGTTCTCCAGCCGCAAACTGGAGAACGCCACTTACGATTCAGTGGCGTTTCGCTTTGTGGCCGCAGATGAACACCCCGACCACGACACCCTGAACACCTTCCGCAAACGCTTCCTGAAAGAAATCGAAGGGCTGATGGTGCAAGTGCTGATGATCGCCCGCACCCTGGGCGTGCTCAACCTTGGCAACATCGCACTGGACGGCAGCAAGCTTAAAGCCAACGCATCCAAACACAGCGCCTTGAGTTATGGACATATCAGGAAACTGGAAGAACAACTAAAAGGCGAAGTACGGACACTCATGGCATTGGCTGAAGCGGCGGACAACGAGAAGATACCCGATGGCATCAACCTGCCTGAAGAGATCACCCGCCGTGAAGACCGGCTCAAGGCCATCGCCGCAGCCAGAATCAAGATCGAAGCACGCGCCAGGGAACGGTTCGAACAAGAACAAGCCGACTACCAGGCCAAGCTGGATAAGCGTGCGGCCAAATCAAGGGAAAGCGGCAAGCCCCCGCGCGGCAAGGTGCCTGTTGCGCCGATAGAGGGTGCGCAGGACAAAGACCAGATCAATCTCACCGACGAAGCCTCCCGCATCATGAAGGTATCCGGTGGCGGATTTGAGCAATGCTACAACGGCCAGATTGCCGTGGATATGGACAGCCTGCTGATCGTGACGGCCGGCACCGTGCAGGCGTGCAACGACAAACAGCAGCTGGTACCGGCACTCAAGCAACTCAAGGCCCTGCCGGTCGAACTGGGTCAGCCGCTCAACCTGGTGGCGGATACGGGTTACTTCTCCGAGGCCAACGTCAAGGCCTGTGGTGAGCATTCCATGACCCCGCTGATTGCGGTAAGCCGGGAGGCGCATCATCCCGGCCCGCTGGAACGCTTTACCGAACCGGGGCCACTTGAAAAAGACGCAACGGAGGTGGAGAAGATGCGTCATTTACTACTGACGATGGCGGGACGGGCACGCTATGCGCAACGCAAATGCACGGTGGAGCCGGTGATAGGCATCATCAAGGCGATATTGGGATTCCGCCAATTCTCACTACGCGGACTGGAAAACGTCAAAGGCGAGTTGAATCTGGTGGCGATGGCGTGGAATCTAAAGCGAATGTTTGTGCTGGCGGGGTAGTTTAGCGCAGCAACGGCATGATCGACGGCAACAACAGTCGTTCTTGAGAGTTTGAAAAGCTATTTGATGGAAATTTGAAAATCTGTTTTATGAAAACACGATCAAATTTGACCGCTAATGCAGGGTTACAGGCAAAATTGATGAGAAGACCGACAGGCTGCTAGGGCTGCGCGAATCTGGGGGACAAATTGAAACGCAAATTCTTCTGGTTTAAGACTCGTTGCCAGCTTCAAGTCGGGTACACCGTGAGGCATCATTTGCCTTCCCCAGCAACCAATCAACGTTTCTCGCGCCAGTTCCAATTCCACCAAAGAAAACAACGCTTGAAAATCGTCTAGCTCTGTGGGTTTCTTGCCTTTAACACGCGAAAACTCGATAAGCTTTTTCCACTTCGATTTAAACAACAGCGTCATAGAAGAAATTGTTTTGCCTTGGTTCAAGTGCCGAATTATTTCTTGCAGGGTATCGTGCAATTCCTCCAGAGACCATCCTTCTGCCAATTGGGGGCCATAACGGTAAATTGACTCAGCAGCTTTACTCGCTTGCTCACGCACAGATTCAACATCACAACACAATAGCTGCCAGATTTCTGCGGCTTGACCACCCTCCATGCCCGCCTGGATGACTGCCAGCCGCCACATTTCGCTCTCACTTCGACCGAGTTCTTCGACCGCACGAGAAATATGCTCCAGCAATGATTCCAGGTCACCTTGCCCAGCTTGCTCTTTCTTCCATAGCTCATTCCGATAAACAAGATCACTTACGGTAAGTTCTGAAAATTCCTTGGTTCGTGTCGAAAATTCTTCTGGTGACCACAACTCATCCAGCTTCGGCAAAAGCCTGGATAATTCAATCTCATCCGCACAAGCCAGTTGCTGGTTGCTCGCATAAAGTGCTTTTAACTCGGATTCATTTAGCGGCAATGGCTTGCCCGTATCCACGGAGCCGGGTATCCAATCATGCTGCCCTTCTCCCTCGGCAACCTCACGTGCAGCTTTTACCGGTTCAATTTCTTCTCCTGCCAATATCAACGAACGATATTCGCCATTGATAGCCATTGTCAGTTCTGATCGAGCATTGCGCAGTTCAGCCAGAATCTGGCAACGTTTCCTGGCGAGATTATCAGCTTGCTGTATGAACGATTGGCGACTCTCCCCCAAGCGGGTAGCCAGTTCGCGCACCGCCATTTCACGCTCCTTGCGGCTTGTCGCATCGCTGTCCAGCACACTGACGCACAAGGAGCGCAACGGTTCAGCCACCTGCTTGCGCAACACTCGCAACGCCTTGGTCGTGTGGCTGGTCACCAGCACACTCTTACCTTCGGCGAGCAAACTACCAATCAAATTAGCAATAGTGTGGGTTTTCCCCGTACCGGGCGGGCCTTGCACCAATACTCCATCCTGATGGGCAAGCCGTTTCAGAATCGCGAGCTGTGCAGCATTCGCGGACTTGGAAAGTAGGATGTCTTCATTTTCGTTGGCGTAGGCAGTATCGGGTTCGCTGTCAGGCTCGTTGCGTTTGATCTCTGGCGTACACCCAACGATATGAAGCAGACTACTCGGCAACTCAATTGCGGTAGGCAGATCAGCAAGAATTTCCTCAATGAACTGGATGCGGCCTGCCTGACGTTTGCGTAGAAACAGTACTGGCGCACGTCCAATACGAGGGAAGGTTTCCACAGACTCCGGTTCTCCCTCAACCAACTCCCCATCCATGAAAACTCCAATCACCCCTTTCAGCCAGTCTGTCACTCCGTCGCCGCCCAGCGGGTGAAGCTCGCCTTGACCAAGATCTTCCTGCCAACCCTTGATCGGCAATCCGGCACATTCATCGTCTGAAAATAATGCTGAATATAGTTCAGGCGGCACTTCAATATTACTCACCTGAAACTCACGATTCCGTGGATTGAAAGAAAGTTCAACACGCTGAAGCAATATGGGATGATGTTGGTCACCTGCTGGACGCTTCCAGTTGAAGATGCCATCCCCCAACACCAGCTCCCATGCTTCTCCTTCTCGTTCAAGCTGACTATGTAACGCAAAGAACCTTTCCCATACCTTCAGGGCTGCTCTGGCAGGAAGTTCGCTGTTTCTCCAAAGAATGCGCATTTCTTGCCAGGAAAGGAAATCATCCTTTAGCCGTGGCTGCGATTCAAAACTGATTTTGTTGGGTACGCCATCGACAAAGTCCACTCGTTGAGCGTGATGATTGATGTCAAAAATATCTGGGTTTCCCCAGTCTGAATCTAGCCAAGGCAGTAAGCTGTCTCCCGGTGGTGGGCAAGGATGCGTTTCGGGTTTTCTGAAAATCAACCATGTGCCGTCATTCGGTACTGGCTTGAATAACCGTAAAGTTTCGTATGCAGGAAGTTCACTGAATCGCAGCGTCCAAGGTTGATTTGCCATGTGCCGAACAATGGGGGCGCGTCGCTGTTCGACAGCTTTGAAGAAGTTGAATAGTTGGGTAAGCTTCTGGCGTGCCGCTTCAATCCGATTATCCAAAATCCCCTCCCATTAACAAAACCCATAAAAACCCATAGAAAACCCATAGGGTCAGACTCGATTGATCCTTGTTCATTGCCGATGAATGACTCCTCCTGGCACATACCCGCCAAATGGGGCTGTGGCTCAATTTCGATAAGCATAAAGATCCAGCAGTCGCCATGATTCTCTGGCGTATCTCTGTTCATGGCACCGTCCAATAATTGGCATCTAACACACGCCGTCCGATCAAGTCGGAACTACCGCATCTCTCACCACATTTCCTCCTGAAACTCCAGGTAATTGCGGTAAAGTCATTTGCCGGATATCAGCGTCTGTCCTGAATAACGGCACAAACTCGATTCACTTAACACCTTATGCCGCCTGGAATTTTCGCAACACATTGGTAAAACGCTTTAATCCGCTTGTTTCCTCAAAAACGCCGGAATATCCAGCATATCCACGCCCGACTGTTTCATGGCTTCCACCGTGGCATCGCGCCTCCTGTTCGTACGGATCGCGGCGGGTGCATCCAGTTCCTTCCAGTTTAC
>JBKJYB010000169.1:0-4392 GCA_046716045.1 Nitrosospira sp. | reverse complement strand
GTGAAATTGTCAATAAATTTATTCCGGACAGTAGTGGGTCAAGCCCGGAATATGTTTCCGATGGCGGACAACTTGATTCTGTAAAGGAAAGCAGCTTTCTTGTATGCGCGCTTCCGCACAGAAGCGGGCCCCTGCCTGGGTATATAACGAAACTGACAAAAATACAAAAAAGGGCGACATTGTAAGGAATAGCATTTCCAAAAGGCCGGCATTCGGCCAAGAGGTGAAAATTGATTAACAATGATCGTAGTGCTTTGCCACCGCCCGATTCATCCCAATTTCCTCCGGAGCATGCCTTCGGAACGGATTCGTTGTTCAAGCGCCCATCTCGTGCCGAAGATTTCGAGGCTGAAAACGACGCGCTTGTGACCTTGGCGAATGAGCTTGCGAACCAGCCGCGTAATCTCTTGCAGAAACTGGTGGAAATAGCCCTTGAGCTATGCCGTGCCGAGTCGGCAGGCGTCAGCATTCTCGAATCCGACGGCAAAGCCTTCCGTTGGCACGCCTGTGCCGGGTCGTTCGCAGGAAATGCAGGGGCCCGGATAGCTTATGCCGAGAGCCCGTGCGGTGTCGTCCTGGAGCGAAACTCGCCAATTCTGTTCCTGGAACCGGGCAGCTATTTCACGCCGCTGAAGCGCCTCGAACCGCCGATAGCGGAGGCTTTGATCTTGCCATTTCACGACGAGAACAGGTCTGTCGGCACCGTTTGGGCGGTTCAGCACTCACTTGAGCGCAAGTTCGACGGGGAAGATGTTCGCCTAATGACCAGTCTGTCGCGCTTTGCCTCCGCAGCCTATCACATTATGTGCTCCATTAATAAAAGTATGAATGCCCGCGACTTGCTTGAAAAGCGGGTGGACGAGCGCACCATAGCACGGTCGCATGTCAACAAAACGCTGCGGCTGCAGATCCGGGAGCGAGGGCAGATCGAGGAGGCGCTGCGAAACGCTCAGAACCAGCTCGAAGCCGAGATTTCTTCTCTTAATCGTCTGCATGAACTCAGTTCGCGCATGGTTAATACCCCCGATTTGCCAGCCGCGCTGAAAGAAATATTGGGAGCGGCTGTTATTTTGCTCGGCGCCGATATGGGGGTTATCCAGTTGTATGATCCGGTAAACAAGTTATTGACCATTGCCGCTCACCATGGCTTTGAGCAGGATTTTATCGATCAATTCAAAACTATCGATGCGGAGGGAGAAGCCGCCTGCTCGCGCGCGCTTGCCAGCGGGCAGCGATGGGTGATCGAGGATGTCCGGGCTGACGACCGGTATACGGCTTACCGCCCGGCCGCCGATAAAGCCGGCTACCGCGCTGTTCAGTCCACACCCTTATTCAGCCGCGATGGCCAGTCGCTCGGCATGCTCTCCACGCATTTCCGTTTGCGCCATGTCCCCGCCGAACATGAGCTCAGCATCCTCGACCTTTATGCGCGGCAGGCCTCTGATTTTATCGAGCACCTGCGTATCACCGAGCAGCTGCGGGAGGCGGACCGGCGCAAAGACGAGTTTATCGCCACGCTTTCGCATGAGTTGCGCAACCCTCTCGCGGCGATCGACAGCTCAGCCATGTTAATGGAATCGCCGGATCTGGGCAGCAAGGAGCGCAAAAAAGCCGTGCAGATCGTGCAACGCCAGTGCAGGGCCATGAAGATTCTCCTGGGTGATCTTATGGATATTTCGCGTCTGTCGCTGGGACGGATGATCCTTCACAAGCAGTGCGTGACGCTGGCTTCGGTCATAGACTCCGCTGTGGAAACAATGCGCCCGCTTATCGACGGCGCCAATCATACTTTGTCGGTAACGACGCCGCCTTCATCGATAATGGTTTATGGCGACCCGATACGGCTTACCCAAATTCTTTCCAATCTGCTAGCCAATGCGGTCAAATACACCGACGCGGGTGGCAAGATCGCCCTGGATGTCAAGACAACCGGGGACACTGCGGTGATAAGCGTTGCGGATAATGGCATAGGTATTGATCCGTCATGCACCGAGAATATATTCGGTATGTTTTCGCAGATGCAGACCAAGCACGATCGATCCGTTGGCGGATTGGGGATCGGGCTTGCTCTGGTGCGAGCTATCGCCGAATTGCATGGCGGTTGGGCGCGTGCCGAGAGCAAGGGGTTGGGGCAGGGCAGCATTTTTCAGGTTGGCTTGCCTCTGGCAAAGCCAATGGAGATCGCCGCGCAAGTAACTTCGTCAATGGTAACGCCGCTGTCCCAGCCGGTTCCCGATTCTGAAACTCATGCACCTCGGGTCAAATACCGGATCCTCGTCGCGGATGACAATACGTCGGCAGCTACCGCAATTTCCATGTTATTGCAGCGCGATGGGCATGAGACGTCAGCTGTTCACGATGGCCGCGCGGCGCTGGAGGAGGCGGCACGGTTTCTGCCCGATATTGTATTACTGGATATCGGCATGCCCCATCTCAATGGTTATGAAGTGGCGCGTGAAATTCGATCGGCTCCGTGGGGTGAGAATATGCGTCTGTTTGCGGCCACCGGATGGGGCCAGGAAAAAGACAAGAATCTCGCAAAACAAGCCGGGTTTGATGTCCATCTGACAAAGCCGATCGATTTCAAACAATTGCTGGCGCTGATAGAGGAGCACGGCGGGAAGTAGCAATATTCCCGACGCGCTACAAAGGCGGTGCGGGCCAATATGCCTGTCAACCATTCTCAGTTGGGGCGCTTTGTAGAATGGGTAAAGCGGAGCGTAACCCATTGTTCGGCTTATTTTCCGCCTTTCACCAAGCTCCGTCGCTTGCCTCGCTGTTTCCAGCCCACTCCTCAGGGTTTGATGTTCATGTTGTATGCGGACTTTGATGGGTTGTGCTTCGCTCCACCCATCTATCGGAAACCGTGTTTTTTAAGTTGGCAGGTAGTGCGTCGTACAAAAAGCGCCCGTAATTGCGCCCTCCTTGTTTTCCTTGTGATAGTCATGCCACCAGCGCGCTGATTGCCAGATTGCTTCCGGGCAGCTCGCGCGACTTTCGAGTCCTGGGGTGAGATCGAATCCCTCGGCACCCGTCACGGTCTCGAGCATGGCGGCCGAGGGAATTCCCATTCCATCCAGTAGTGGATTTCCCGCGCGGCCAGCACCCCATACATATCCCAGCCACGCCAACAGGAGCTGCACCGCGTCAAGCACGATACGTTGCTGCTGGAAACGTTCAAGCGTATCCATGAGTTTTTTCGGCGTTACCGAAACCGGAAGATGAAGAATGGCTATGTTGGGAAAGTTTTTAGTATCGGCATATTTGCCGAGAACCGTTTTCTGCACGCCATTGCTTGCCGGAGGGAAGCCAAAGCCTTCGGCGGGCATCAGGGAGATTTCATACAAGGGCGTCGTGGCCAGGGCTTTGGCTTCGCCATGTCCCAGCAATGCCACATGCGACCAGTGGCTGGGCGTCAGATCATTGCGAAAATGCGATTGCGCAACCCTGAGACGAAAGTCGACCAGGCTGGTACCGCCCACCAGCAATATGGCTACCCTGTCATTTCGCCACTGCGAGCGCAGCCAGTCTACGTTGGTCTCTCCGCGTGCTCTCTTGCGCTCTTTGAACTCCTTGTTGATGGATTTGGCTCTGGAAGATAGCGTAGGCATCTGTTCTCCTTATGCGGGGATGAGTGATATTTCACGCACGGCTTGCGGCCTGCGTTGGCTGAAGTCTTCGTGAATCGGGTAATAAGTCGTGCGCAAATGTACGCCGGCGCCGCTGCGTGTGAACGAAAGCAGTACAAAATGGTTGCCGCGCTGCTCGTGAACCCGCGAGCAGACAAATCGTGCGCCAAAATCACCGAACCACAGAAATTCCGGCACGGGTTGCGGGTTGGAGTGGCGAGGCCAGGCTTCGGTCCGGCCGCCGATCGATCCCCGGAGTGCGATCAATTGGTCTTTTCCCACCGTACTTACGAGCGACGTGGGAGAGGAGATAATTTCGAATATCGACTCCCGTCCCGTACGCGCATCTCGCGCCGCCGCGACTCGCCCCCAGTGCACGTCACCGGTGATCATGGTGATGGGCAGACCCGCTTCGGCAAGCCGTCCCAGCGCATTCGTGATATAGCTAAAATCGCCGTAGTTCGGCAAGTGATAACCGGCAACCGTGCCTCTCAAACCTCCCACCGCTACATCAAGCATCGATTGTCCGGTGATGAACACACCTATCCGCCGCTTTTGTATGGTGTCGGAAACCCAGTGATCAAGCTGCGCTCTTGCTCTTGCGGACAGTACTGCGCCTCGACTCGGATCACGCTTCGATCTTCCGTCCGTAATAAAGAACGACAGCGGCTCAACGTTGATTACCGTCGCGTCGCCCAGTTCGGCCGGCCCTCCATGGTGATAGGCGTCAGGTTCGTAGGAGAATTGAAAAGCCTTATATAAT
>JBKJYB010000168.1:0-4371 GCA_046716045.1 Nitrosospira sp. | reverse complement strand
AATCCCTACACCACCCAGATTGAGCCGCATGATGCTATGACCGAACTGTTTGATGCCTATGCCGGTATTAACACCATACTGCTGGACTTTAATCGGGACGTGTGGGGGTATATTTCATTAGGCTACTACAAGCAGAAAACCCGAGAAGGCGAAGTGGGCTCATCAACCATGCCGCACAAGGTCAACCCGATCGATTTTGAAAACTCGGAAGGCAACTTGGGCATCGCCAATGCGTTGCTGCGGCATTTGAGCGAAAAGCTTCCCGTATCCCGCTGGCAGCGGGATCTGACCGACTCCACCGTGCTTCGCAACATGGGTGTGGCATTGGGACACACGTTGCTGGCCTATGACTCTTGCAGCAAGGGCCTGAGCAAGCTGGAAGTCAATCCGGAACGCTTGATGAAAGATCTGGAGGATGCCTGGGAGGTTTTGGCGGAGCCGATCCAGACGGTGATGCGCCGCCATTGCGTGCGCAATTCTTACGAGCAGCTGAAAGAATTGACACGTGGCAAGGATGGCATCACTAAGGATACCCTGCACAAGTTCATTGATGGCCTTACGATTCCCGAAGCCGAAAAAAGCCGCCTGCGGGAAATGACGCCGCAGAATTATATCGGTAAGGCTACCGCGCTGGCCCGAAGAATCGGGAATTAGATAGATTTCCACCCCACTGTCCTGTCCCACTGATTTTTCTTCAAGTGTTTCACGCTATCCGTATCGCGCCGGCATTGCAATTTAATACTACAAAGAGGAGCGGGCTGCCGAGCTGCAATCATGATCTTGAAATTGGAAAAACCATCCCGATATACATTAAATTGAAATTAGGAGAGACCCTTATGGCAGATACACAACAGCCCAAACCAGACCAGCCCGAATCGACTATATCCACGGGCGACGCGAGCGCGTGGGAGGCTAACGAAAACACCCCGGCGGAATCGGCGGTGGAAACAATGCCGAGTCTGGAACAATTACTGAAGAAAGCCGAACTTGACGCCGCGGAACATCATGATGCCTGGCTACGTGCCAAGGCGGATGCCGAGAATATACGAAAACGCGCTCAGATCGACGTAACGAACGCTCATAAATACGCTATTGAAAATTTCTCCACCGAGCTACTGGCGGTAATGGATAGTCTGGAGGCTGCGCTTGGGGTTGAAAATGCGACAGTCGAGAATTTTAAAAGTGGAATGGAATTGACACTCAAGCAACTCACCGCCATTTTCGATAGATTCAATATCAAGCTGATTAACCCGGCGGGTGCGAAATTTGATCCGCATCTGCATCAGGCCATGTGTACGGTGGACTCCGATCTTGCTCCCAATACCGTAGTGCAAGTGATGCAGAAAGGCTACGTTTTGAATGATCGGGTAATCCGGCCCGCGCTGGTGTCGGTTTCGAAAGCCAAACAGACTTGAAATCCCGGTCTGAACCCCCATTTCACGCATTGACGATTATTCGGCACTAACTACTACAAGGATCAAATCATGGCAAAAATTATCGGCATAGATCTCGGCACCACTAACTCATGCGTGGCTGTCATGGAGAATGGCAAGCCCAAGGTGATAGAGAACTCGGAAGGCGCACGCACTACACCTTCAATCGTTGCCTACACGGAAGACGGTGAAATTCTGGTGGGCGCTTCCGCCAAACGTCAGGCCGTCACCAATCCAAAAAACACCTTGTTTGCGGTGAAGCGCCTGATCGGCCGCCGTTTTAACGAGGACATGGTGCAGAGGGACATCAAGATGGTGCCCTACAGCATCATCAAGGCCGACAATAATGACGCCTGGGTAGAAGTGCGCGGCAAGAAAGTCGCCCCGCCCGAAATTTCCGCACAAGTGCTGATAAAAATGAAAAAGACCGCCGAGGATTATCTGGGTGAGCCGGTGAACGAAGCGGTCATCACTGTTCCCGCCTATTTCAATGATTCGCAGCGCCAAGCGACCAAGGACGCTGGGCGTATCGCCGGACTGGAAGTCAAACGCATTATCAATGAGCCAACCGCGGCGGCACTGGCTTTCGGCATGGATAAAAAAGAAGGTGATCGCAAAGTGGCGGTATATGACCTGGGTGGAGGAACTTTCGACATTTCCATTATCGAGATTGCGGAAGTGGAGGGTGAGCACCAGTTTGAAGTGCTGGCCACCAATGGTGACACCTTCCTTGGCGGTGAGGATTTCGACTCACGCGTCATCGAATACCTTGTGGATGAGTTCAAGAAGGAAAGCGGCATAGACTTGAAAAAAGATATGCTCGCCCTGCAACGCTTAAAAGATTCGGCAGAGAAGGCAAAAATCGAACTTTCGTCCAGCCAGCAGACCGACGTCAACTTGCCCTATATCACGGCGGATGCTTCCGGTCCGAAACATCTGGCGGTGAGAATCACACGGGCCAAGCTGGAAAGCCTGGTGGAAGAATTGATCGAGCGCACCGTAGAGCCGTGCCGCATCGCCATCAAGGATGCTGGCGTGAAGATTTCCGACATTGAGGACATCATTCTGGTGGGTGGGCAAACCCGCATGCCCAAGGTGCAGGATAAAGTCAGAGAAATTTTCGGCAAGGAACCGCGCAAGGATGTGAATCCGGACGAAGCGGTTGCCGTAGGCGCGGCCATACAGGGTGGCGTGCTGCAGGGCGAGGTGAAGGACGTGCTGCTGCTGGACGTTACGCCATTATCGTTGGGGATTGAAACCCTCGGCGGCGTAATGACCAAGTTAATTCAAAAAAATACCACTATTCCGACCAAGGCGCAGCAGGTGTTTTCAACCGCCGACGAAAACCAGACCGCTGTGACCATCCATGTGTTGCAGGGAGAGCGGGAGATGGCGTCCGGAAATAAGAGTCTGGGGCAATTCAATCTGAGTGACATTCCTCCGGCACCGCGCGGTATGCCGCAAATCGAGGTGGCATTCGATATTGACTCCAATGGCATACTCCATGTATCGGCCAAAGACAAGGCCACGGGCAAGGAAAATAAAATCAAGATTCAGGCAAGCTCCGGCCTGTCGGATGACGAGGTGCAACGCATGGTCAAAGACGCCGAGGCGCATGCCGAGGAAGATCACAAGGCGGTGGAACTTGTCGCCGTCCGTAACCAGTGCGACGCGATGATCCACTCGGTGAAAAAGACATTGAAAGAACATGGCGACAAACTGGACGGCGAGGAAAAATCCAGAATAGAAGGGGCGCTGAAAGATGCGGAGGACGCGCTGAAATCCGATAGCAAGGACACCATTGAGGCCAAGACTCAGGCGCTGGCCGAGGTCTCACATAAACTGGCGGAGAAGATGTATTCACAAGAGCAGGCCCAGCAAGCCCAGGCGGGCGCGGAATCAGCGCCCCAAGGCAGCGGCGACGAAAAGCCTGTGGAAGGCGAAGTGGTGGATGCCGAGTTTGAGGAAGTGAAAAACAAGAAATAAAGAGATACTGGTACATCCAGGCGCAGGGGACGCAGAGAGAGATAAGTGTAATTCTTCTGCGTCCCCTGCGCTTGGTATTTATCGGAAGAAAGCAGCGTAAGCGGAACAGAGCATAGAATAAATTTCCTGCTCTTCCATTTTTCAAGAAAACTTATATGAGCAAACGCGACTACTATGAAGTGCTGGGCCTTAACCGTGACTCCAGCGAAGATGAAATAAAGAAAGCCTATCGCAAGCTGGCGATGAAGCATCATCCGGACCGTAATCCGGATAGTCCAAAGTCGGAGGAACACTTCAAGGAAGCCAAAGAGGCTTACGAAATGCTTTCCGATCCGCAGAAGCGCGCGGCATATGACCAGCATGGTCATGCCGGCGTGGATCCCAATATGGCGGGTGGCGGGGCTCAAGGATTTGCCGATGCATTCGGCGATATCTTCGGCGATATCTTCAGCGGGCGCGGAGGACACGCCAACGTCTATCGCGGTGCCGATTTGCGCTACAACCTGGAGATCTCGCTTGAACACGCGGCGCGTGGAACGGAAACCAAAATCCGCATTCCCACCATGGAGGTTTGCGGAATCTGCCATGGCAATGGTGCCAAGCCTGGCACCTCACCCGCCACGTGCCCTACCTGTAATGGGCATGGTCAGGTAAGAATGCAGCAGGGATTCTTCTCGATCCAGCAAACATGTCCCAAATGCCATGGCAGCGGCAAATTTATTTCGAGCCCTTGCATCACATGCAATGGCGCGGGACGTGTCAAACAACACAAAACACTGTCGGTGAAAATTCCAGCCGGGGTGGATGAAGGCGACCGCATTCGTCTATCCGGAGAAGGCGAGGCCGGAGTCAACAATGGTCCGCCGGGGGATTTGTATGTGGTTATCCATCTATCGCCACATTCCGTTTTCCAACGTGACCATAACGATTTGCACTGCGAAATGCCGATAAG
>JBKJYB010000167.1:0-4641 GCA_046716045.1 Nitrosospira sp. | reverse complement strand
CCAGAATGTCGGAGATGGTCGGATCCGCCAGCAGGGGTTCAAGAGGGCCCAGGCCGAGCACTTCGTTCTGGATGTCCCGGACGATACACTGGCGCTCCACCTCGTTGATCGGGGTGCTTTCCTCGACCAGCAACCGTTCCACCAGATTCTTGATCTCCATCAGCAGACGTTCGGGCGGCAGGCTTTCCACAACCGTCAGATCCATCCGGTCGAGCAGCTTTTGATGGACGTGTGTCTTTAATTCCTGATATGCCGGGATATCGTGCAGGGCCGTAAGGGGCGCCGGGTTTTGTTCGGCAGCTCCGGTTTGCTTCACGCTTTGAAGACGGTCTCGTATCGACATGGCTGGCATTCCATAAAATCGGGGTTATAGTTTTTCATGGTTCGGTGCATTGACTGTTTTAAAACGCCGGATATTGGTAGCTTTTACAGAATAGGCAAAGCTGCAACGGGGAAAGGTATCGCAATGGATTACCGGAAACCGTATAACAGCATCGATGTTCCTTATCCCGTACTTTCATGTGCCTTGCTCCTGGATCATTTGCCGCAGTTCTTCGGTTTTTCCTAAAATGTAAGCAATTTTCTGAGCAAGCTTCCCTGACCGGCACTGTGGGACAGTTCGTGCGCGATCTCCAGCAGCGACTTCGCCACCGGACTGCGCCGGGCCAGTTTGATTGCCGGTATGCCCTGGTTCACCGATCTGGTGACTACGGTGTAATCGTTCGGCACCACCTTGAATATCTTCAGATTCAGTGTGTTTTCCATATCGGCCAGCGTGATATCGGCATTTTTTTCGTAACGATTCACGACCAGCCGGAGCTTATCGTTTGGATAGCTTAGCGCGCGAAACGCGCTCGACATGCGTTTGGCCTCCCGGATGGAGGGCAGGGTTTGCTGCAGCACCGGGAAAATCAGATCGGCTCGATCCAGCACCTGTATCGAAATTGCATCCAGCCCGCGCCCAACGTCCAGAACCACGAAGTCATAGTGTTTCACCGCTACCTGGAACAGCGGATCGATATGCTCCGGCTTTATCTCCGCAGCCTTTTCCGGCTCTTCCGGCGCGGCCAGCACACTGAAGTTGGGCAATACCTGGACCATGCTGGAAGCCAGGAACGATCCGTCCAGCCGCTGGATCTGACGCGCCACATCGGCGATTGAGGTCGTTGGCGGACTATCGTGTACGAACAGCGAGGCATCGCCAAACTGCAGATTGAAATCGAACAACGCAACCCGCTTATTCTCCTGAGCAGCCAGGGCATACGCGATATTGGTAGCCAGGAATGTCGCTCCGCTGCCGCCTTTGCAGGGAATGAATGCCAGCACTTTGCACTGATTGACGGGCATCCGTGCCAGCATCATTCTTTGCTGAAAGCGCTCGACCGCCTCGATCACGACATTGCGGGTCAGCGGAGTCGGCAGCACTTCGCGAACCCCGGCACGCATGACTTCAATAAGAAACTCCGGCGATTGATCCAAGCACAGCATAACCACTCCCAGGTCGGGAAAGCGGGATGTGACGCGGTTGAGAATCTGTAGTTCCATCGGGTTGAAGTACTGCCCCTGCAGCATCAGCAGATCGGGGCGCTCCTGTTCGGTCACCGCCACGATCTGTTGCACACCGCCGATCATCGCGATAAGCGGGTAGGGCTTGCCGGCCTCTGCGAGAAATTTCTGGATATCGTTCGGGTATTTCCAGTCTTGCGCGATTACAGTGATCTTCAATTTTCTTGTTTTCTCTTATTCGTTCGTGGCTAAACGTCTTTTTCCAGCCCGGCCGGCTCAACCGCAATCCGGATTGGCGCTATCCATACTCTCGCGCGGCAGGGTTGTGGAAAATGACGGCATACTGAGATTTAACGGCACAAACGGAACGAAAGTTGAGACATTCAATCCCCTGATGCTTACCGTGACTGACCGGCAAGAATTGATGTCGCAGCCACCCGGCGTATAAGTGATATCAATGTTGCCGGGGGTCAGGATGCCGAGCATGTTACTCATTCTGGTCTTGACGGTTGCCGCATCCTTATTGCACACTACTGCCAGCCGTGCGCCCAAGCGCGTGACCTCGGTTACGGTATTCCAGTAGAACAGAACACGGCTCATCTCCATGATGCCGAACAGCAGAGTAAACAGGAACGAAGCGACCAGCGCGAATTCAACGGCGGCGATTCCGCGCTGTTTGCGCAGGTTCGCCGGTCCGGATGCATTCATCATAGCTGCCTCATCGTTGCATGAATGTCACTGAATGGGATTGTATTCGCGGCGTTGCCCATAAGTGCTGCGGGATTGAACACAAAGTTGAATACATAACCGGTGATCCTGACCTCAACCAGCGTAATCGCCGTGCCGGCGGCGGTAGTCATGGTAGTGGAGATAATCCCTACCATACCGGTCGTCAGCCCCGGCGCAAGAGACGGCCCGGTACAGCCGGTATTGCCATGCACCGCCAGACATCTGGCGTCATCCAGCACGAGCGCGTAGGAAGCCGCATCCGCGGGATTATGCTGCGACAGCAAACGTGCCGAATCACGCACCGTCTTGACGAGTGTGTTGTACTGATAGAGCGCACGGCCGCATTCGGCCACGCCAAACGCCAGCAACAGCATGGGTATCAATAGCAGGGCAAACTCCACGGCGACCGCGCCGCGCATCCCGCTCCGCTTCACACCTTGCCTGGCGCTGGAACATGTCCGCATGGTGGTTGTTTGCTTGCGCATGGCAACCGTCATCGCACCAGAGCCGGAACAAGCGGCCCTCCGCTGGCGGGTCCCCCCGGCAGGCCGGATGTCGCGCAAGGACTGCCAGGGTCGTCCGACCGGCCGAGGTATTCAAGATACATCCGGTCTGCGCCCGTTCCGCTGCCGCCGGCGCTGTTGTTGATCGGATGCAGCATCAGAACACACGCCCACGACTGGACGGGCGCAACGGTCGATCCGCCGGTAAAACCGGCGCAATCGAGAACGGGGACGGTGGCCAACCTGCGATCGTCTCCGCTTGCCTGGAGATCATCGGAATTCGCGATTGTTCCCTTCGTCTTCAGCCCGGTTGTTGTGTCTCCCTGATACGCTGCATAGGTTCCCCTTTTGCTCTTAAAATCGGCAAAAGCATTGAATTTTGTGGGCCAGCTTCCCGCTGCACCGGTATAGGCGTAGCCGGTATAGTCGGGGACCGACTCACCTTGCTTGACGCTGCCGTGGTAAATACCGAAACGGCTGTTCCAGCTAGCCGCCAGCGAGGATTTGACGCCCGCTTCACCCACTTGAGAGCCTGTAGCGGGAAGGTTACAGACACCGGGGCCTGTCAGATTTTCGCCAAGCTCGGAAGCCCCGCCGCCGGGAGGGGTATAATCCACCCACATGAAATTTCCCGTCAGATTACCGGTTCCGCTACCTGATCCGCCAGGGCCGATCACGCTCTGCATCCATGTTCCGATTGGGGGAGCAGGGATGACCGCGCTGCTGCAGATACCCACGGGGATGGCGCAAGCGACTTGTGACGGCGTGCGGCCGGCCACTGCCGCAGCGGCGACTGCCTGATTGCCGATCGAAATTCCTGGCAGAAGGTTCAGTACCTGAATAAACCAGTTGGCAATCCCGGCGCGGCTCACCGTGCAACGCGCGTACTGCATCTGAAGCACTTCCGTTGAACTGATAGCGGTCTTTGGCTGATAGCCGCCGTTAAGCGTCTGGCTGAATGTCACGCTGTCGTCGACGGTGAGAGGGATCGTTTCGCCTTGAAAGAGGACGTCGTGACGCATGCCTGTTGTGATGCCCGCAGCTTCGGAAAGAGTGAGCTGATTAGTGTTGGCGCCGGTCAGTTCGCGTACCGCAGCCAGTGCGCACGCATCCGCACTGTTTTGCAGCTCGGATTTAGCAACGTAGAGCTTGCCCAGATCGAGCGCCAGGCCGACAAAACCAATCAGAACGACCATCGACAGCGCCACCATAATGGCGACCGCGCCCCTTTCTTTGCGGAGGCCCGGGCAAGCCCGGCGGCCTGGTAACCTAACTGGAAGGTGTCTCATTGGCTGCTCATTGGTTGTTGTCCTGGCTACGGATATCCTCGCGCGGCAACCGGCCGTTACCTGCCTCCCATCCCGCTTCCGCTCCCGCCCCCCGCCCTGCCACTACCGACGTTAACTATGCCTCCTGACAGTGCCGGCCGTGGATTCACGAATGATTCCCGGTAGTTATCCACGGCCGCGTCGCCAGCCTGCCCGTCGATTCCCTTGACCGGATCATTGCGCGAGGCATCCGGATTGGCGGTCTGCTGAGCTCTGGCCGTGTTTACGGCCATCCCCATTGCCGCATCCAGCCTGGGGGCGGTCGGCACACATGCCGTCAAAGCTACCGCCAGAGCCGCGGGCAGCCACCCCGGAATATCTTTTTTCGATGCCGTTTTCATGCTGACTATCTCCTTATTTCATCTGAAAGCCGCCGGCATCGGCAGGGTTGGCCAAGGGCTCGGCTTGTGGCTGAACCCCTGCCCCGGGCGCTTCTTTTGCAGGCAGTTTTTTGGGTGAACCTTCCATTTTTCCTTCTAGCAGGAACTCTGACCGGCTGGGCTCGACGAAGGCGTCTGTCGGCACTTTGTGATCAGGCGGCAGCGGTTTTATCAGACGTGGCGTTACCACGACCA
>JBKJYB010000166.1:0-9661 GCA_046716045.1 Nitrosospira sp. | reverse complement strand
ATTGATAACAGACTGCCTGCTATGGCAAATAGCATCCGGCTTCTGCATTTGGGCAGACATTTCATTTGTGAATTTCCTTAGTTCCCTAGCCCGAATGTTTCATAAACCGCGCTGAAGCATAATCTTGTATTGGTTTCCACCGCCAGGAGCAATTTTGACAAGGTGCCCCCTACCCCCGGAGGAGGCTGGTTTTGGTTGAACGGTTAAGAAGGGGGGTGGGCGGCGCGTTCACGGTTGGCCAGACGTATCGTGATCAGGAAGAATTGGCAAATACTGGGGGTTTGCTCAGAAACAACCGTTCCGTGACACGGTGAAGCAGGTGTTTTACCGCGCATGCGGATGGCAGGTGAAGGATGACGCGATCTTTGTACTGTTTGACCCGCACCGCGATCTTGAACAGTTTCAAGATGACCGAGCCGGGCTGTGCGGTTGAGAGTTCGGTATGTTTCAGTGCCTGAGTGCGCAATTGCTGATGCAGCACGTAGGCTGCGCCATGGAGAGCCAGACGCATGCAGTTGGCCAGGAACGTGGTGCAGGAAGTGCGATCGGAAGCCAGATCGCACTTCAGATGCTTGATGAAGTTCTCGGCTTGGCCCCGTGCGCAATAAAGCTCGGTATAAAGGGTTTTGGGTTCGGGCATTTCCATCGAGGTCACCACGAAACGCGGGTTATCCCCCAGCGCCATGACTTCCGCTTTAAGGACCACCCGAAACGGCTTTGGCCAGGAAGCGGCGGCGTAGTGAAATTCCTCATACAGGCGCACGGATGAGGCATTGGCATCCAGATGCTGGCGCCGTGCATATAGATTGCGCGCCTGCTGCAAGACCGGTTCGGCTTGGCGATTCAAAACCGCATTGCCGCCCAAACCGAAGATGAAGCCGGTGTTGGGCATGACATCTATCAGACGCATCAATTCGGGATTGGAGAAATGGCTGTCGCCGCGCACCAGAATGTGCGTGTCGGGAAAGTGGCCGCGGATCAGTTTTAGCACACGTTTGAGAATCATGGCGTTCTCGGCACCCGTGGGGCGCTTGCCCGGACGCAGGACAGCACAAACCAGTGCCCCGCTCAAGCCTTCGAAGATTAAAAGCGGCAGGTAACAGGTGCCGCGGTAATGGGGGTTATAGAAGGCGAGCGGTTGCTGGCCATGGGCAGCATCTTCGGCATGGTCGAGGTCCAGAATCAGGGCGTCAGGCGGTGTGGCGTAACCCGCGATGAACTGTTCCACCAAGACGCGCGCGAATCGATAGATATCCTTGCGGGTGGCGGCGTGTTCGAATCGGGAAAGGGTGGCCGATGACGCCAGCGCCTCATCCGGATCAAACGGCTTGCGGCCTACGCCCAGCCGGAACATGGGGTCGTTTCGCAGCGAGTTTCTGTCGTTGCCATCTTCGTAACCGGAGCCGATTTGATAGATGCGCTGTTGCAGCAAGCCGCTCATGGAATGTTTGATATACCCGGGATGCCGCTTGTCATTCAGTACCCCGGTAATGCGTGCGGTCAGCCCGATTTGGCGATCCACTTCGCGCAGCAACAGCGGCCCGAGATCGGAAGAAAGCCCGCCGCCGTTAAAATCGGCGCGGATAGAAAAACCGGCGGAAGGTGAAAAACGTAGTTGATGTGGGGTAGAATTTTGCATGGGCAGATTCCGTTTGTATTTTACACATTGCAGTCTTGATAACAGCAATTATATCAAATACTTACGATAAAATCTGCCCTTTTTATGAATAATTCAGGCTAGACATAAGGACCTGATAAAAAATAAATTATTATTATTTTTAGGTACAATATTACACAGCACCAATCCACCACTACTTCTCTCAAACCTAAAAAAACACATTCGTTTCATAAACCACCGTTCCGTCGGCACCGCTCACCCTGATCACGGCCTACCGAAATTAAAAAGGAATCGTAGCATCCAGCGAGAACAAGAATTGATCCTTTCGGCGCCATTGAAACCATCGGATGGATTATTCGCGTTGTAAGTCCCGCCACCGTTGATCCAGCCGCCGAATTCCATGCCGCTATCTTTGAACAGGCTCTTTAAGCTGCTGGCATGAACATTATTCAAGTTCGAGATGGCCAGCAGCAGGATGCCCGCGACGGCGAATATCGTCTGGTTTTTACATTCTGATGTACGATCCATTTATATGATTTTCCTCCTTCAAACAGAAATCCATAGAAACCTACATATAATTCGAGTTCGTCCCTATGCCAGAAACAATTTATACGCCGGATTGCTGCTTTCATCCCAATAATGATTGTCCATCCCCTTAAGAAATGCCTTGAACTCGGCTTTCTCTTCAGGGGGCACTTCCATACCCACCAGTACCCGGCCGTAATCGGCGCCATGATTACGATAGTGGAACAGGCTGATATTCCAGCGATGACCCATGCTGTTTAGAAATTTCATCAGCGCTCCGGGGCGATCAGGAAATTCAAAGCGGTAGAGGAGCTCATTTTTCACTTCCCGGGCACGCCCTCCCACCAGATGGCGTATATGAAGTTTTGCCATTTCATTGTCAGTTAAATCCTCGGTGCGCAGGCCGCTTCTCTCCAGGCTCCTGATCAGCTTTGCCGCTTCATCGCGGTTGCGTACCGACACCGCGACAAATACGTGCGCTTCTTTTGGGTCAGCGTAACGATAGTTGAATTCAGTAATACTTTTTGTTCCCAGCATGGCGCAAAATTTCCTGAAGCTGCCAGGCTGCTCGGGAATGGTAACCGCCATCACCGCTTCCCGCTGTTCGCCCAGTTCCGCTCGCTCGGAAATATGACGCAGCCGATCGAAATTCATATTTGCACCAGAGGCGATCGCAATCAGATTTTTATCGCGAATATTCTCTCGTTTGGCATAAATCTTCGCGCCGGCGATCGAAAGCGCCCCCGACGGCTCCAGCACAGTGCGAGTATCCTCGAACACATCCTTGATCGCGGCGCAAATGGCGTCGGTATCCACCAGGATGATTTCGTCCACCAGTTCACGACACAAGCGGAAGGTTTCCACTCCCACTTGCTTCACAGCCACACCATCCGCGAATAGCCCCACCTGGGCAAGTTTGATTCGGCGCCCCGCGCGCAGCGACTGATACATCGTGTCTGCGTCAACCGGTTCGACGCCGATAATTTTGACCTCCGGATGCAGCCTTTTTACATAGGCGGCGATGCCGGAAATAAGCCCGCCGCCGCCTATCGGTGCAAATATAGCGTGAATAGGACCGGTACGCTGACGCAGGATCTCCATTCCAATGGTACCTTGTCCCGCAATGACATCAGGATCGTCGTAGGGATGCACAAAAGTCGCACGTTTCTCTGTTGCAAACTTCAATGCGTGAGCATAGGCCTCATCGTAGGAATCGCCATGGATAATCACGACCGCGCCACGCGCCTCTACTGCCTGCATTTTGATTTGCGGTGTGGTAACAGGCATCACAATGGTTGCGCGGCAATGAAGCCGTTGCGCCGCGAGCGCCACCCCCTGCGCATGGTTGCCGGCAGAAGCTGTCACCACGCCACGCTTGAGCATCGCGGGGGAAAGTTTGACCATTTTATTGTAGGCCCCGCGCAATTTGAATGAAAACACCTGTTGCATATCCTCGCGCTTCAGGAATAGCGGGTTGTGAATGCGCGCAGATAGATTGGATGCCAGCTCCAATGGAGTCTCTGCCGCCACATCATAAACCTGAGCGGTGAGAATTCTTTCGAGATAATCGTTTTTCATCGCTGCGTACGGTTGCGAAGTCGGAAATTGCGGATTTTAGCATGCTGGGGGCTGCTAGCCATCCAGCCGCATTGTTAAAATTGCCGGATAGGACTATTCTGATATAGGATTACTTCTTTTTATTCATAAAATACATCATGACGCAAGACGAACAAAAACGCGCGGCCGCGCGCGCCGCTATTCAGTATGTTCCTCCTGGCTGTGTGGTCGGAGTGGGTACCGGCTCCACCGCAAATTATTTCATAGATGAGCTGTCTAATATCAGGCACAGGATTGAGGGTGCGGTGGCAAGCTCCGAGGCAACTGCCCAGCGTCTTAGCGGACATGGCATTGAGGTTGTTGATCTGAATAGTATAGATGTACTCCCGGTATATGTGGACGGCGCGGACGAAATCACTGAGCATCTGGCCATGATAAAGGGGGGTGGCGGTGCGTTGACGCGCGAAAAAATCGTCACCGCTGTGGCAAAAAAATTTATCTGTATAGCGGACCAGAGCAAGCTCGTGCAAGTGCTCGGCAAATTTCCGCTCCCTGTGGAAGTGATCCCGATGGCGCGTGGCTATGTGGCACGTGAGATAACGCGACTGGGGGGGCGGCCGGTGCTGCGCGAGGGATTCATCACGGATAACGGCAACATAATCCTGGACGTGCATGGCTTACAAATCCTGAACCCGGTTGAACTGGAGACAACACTCAATCAGATAACGGGGGTTGTGACCAATGGTCTTTTCGCAAAACGCGGCGCCGATGTGTTGCTGCTGGGCATCGATACCGGCATCCGGACGATTGTTATCTGATCTGATGTGATGGGAAAAGCAACAAAACTGTCACAACTTGCGAGTATTATTTTTTGTTTTTTCTAACCGATCAAGGTATGCAATGGCAAGTAGCGAACACATATCCAAGCAGTTTGACGCCGATCTTGAGGCGGTGCGCACGCGTGTGTTGCAAATGGGTGGATTTGTGGAAGAGCAGATTGAAAAAGCCATTGAAGCCCTTACCAGCGGCAACGAAAACCTGATCGAGAATATTATTGCCGATGACCATCGCGTGAATGCGATGGAAGTGTCGATAGACGAAATTTGCAGCCAGATCATCGCGCGCCGCCAGCCTGCCGCCGGCGATTTACGCATGATTATGACGGTCATCAAAACCATTACCGATCTGGAACGCATTGGCGATGAAGCAGAAAAGATTGCACGCATGGCCAAGCTGATTTACCAAGCCGATCGCATGCATATGCCGCGTTTTGTCGAGATCAGACATGTCGCCAACATCGCGCTGGAGATGTTGCACAAATCCCTGGATGCATTTGCTCGCCTGGATCTGACGGCGGCCGCTCGGGTCGTGCGTCAGGATGAACAGGTGGATGAAGAATTCCGATCCATCATGCGTCAGCTCATTACTTTCATGATGGAAGACCCGCGCAAGATTTCAACCGCCTTGGAAATCCTGTTTATAGCGAAAGCGATTGAGCGTATTGGCGATCACGCCAAAAACATGGCGGAATATGTGATCTATATGGTTAAAGGCAGGGATGTCCGGCATGTAACTGTTGAAGAGATCGAGCGTGAAGTAAGAGAATAAAACTTAGCACCGTTCTCCACTTAATCGAAAAGCCATGCTTGAATACTCCACCCTTGCAGCGGTAGACCTTGGCTCCAATAGCTTTCGTTTGCAGGTGGCGCGGGTGGTGGGCAAACAGATTTATCCGCTGGACAGCTTGCGCGAGATGGTGCGGCTTGCCGCCGGGCTTACTGCCGACAAACGACTGGATGAGGATTCACAGGCACGCGCATTGGACTGCTTGAAGCGTTTTGGCGAGCGTCTGCGTGACTTTCCACCGCACTCCGTTCGAGCGGTCGGAACAAATACGCTAAGAGTAGCGAAGAATGCATCGGCATTTCTAAAAAAAGCCGAAGCCGCCATTGGATTCCCTATTGAAGTTATCGCGGGGCGCGAGGAAGCACGGCTCATCTACTTGGGCGTCGCGCATGGTCTGCCAGCCTCCACCAACGATCGTCTGGTTATGGACATCGGCGGAGGCTCTACCGAATTCATCATCGGCAGGCGTCTGAAACCCGTCAAACTGGAAAGTCTCTATATGGGTTGTGTCAGTTACAGCTTGCTCTTTTTTCCGGATGGTAAAATCACCAAGGGCGCGATGAAGCGAGCTGAACTTGCGGCGCGGAGCGAGGTGCAGGCTATCGCCTCCGAATTCTCCAGTGCCCATTGGCAGGATGCATTTGGCTCATCCGGCACTGCACGCGCGCTGGGCGACATAATAGAACTGAACAATCTCGATAATAACGGCAGTGACGGAGACATCACCCTGGAGGGATTGGACAACTTTCGTGATTACCTGCTCAAGATTGGCGACGTTAAAAAGCTGGAAGTTGCCGGATTGCGTACTGATCGGACACCGGTCATCCCTGGCGGCTTTGCCATCATGTCCGCCGCATTCTCCGAACTGGGTATCCGCCGCATGTCGCAGGCCATGGGGGCATTGCGCCAAGGTGTACTCTATGATTTGCTGGGGCGCTTCCATAATCAGGATATGCGCGAAGTGACGGTAAGACAATTCATGCAACGCAACCGGGTGGATTCTGCCCAGGCGAGGCGGGTGGAATCGTTGGCGCTTCTGCTGGGAAAACAGTTTCTGGCAGATTTTCCTCATGAAATGGAAGAAATGCTACAAAGCCTGTCATGGGCGGCTCGACTGCATGAAGTCGGCATTTCAGTAGCCCATTCTGGTTATCACAAGCACTCGGCATACATTCTCCGTAACGCTGACATGCCCGGTTTCTCACGGATGGAACAAGAGCGCCTGAGCTTACTTGCGCTTACTCATCGGGGCACTATCGGTAGAGCGCGCGAGTCTGTAACCGAATCGTTGGATTATGCCCTGTTGTTCTCGCTGCGTCTGGCAACATTGTTTCACCGCAGCCGCAGCGATATCGAGTTGCCTCAGCTCGAAGTACGCCTGAACAATACAGAATTCGAGCTGATCATCGAACAGGGGTGGTTGCCACGCAATCCGTTGACCGATACCGCGCTGTCTGCCGAAGCCGAAGAATGGGCTACGCTTGGTTTCGGTTTCCGTATAAAGGAGGAACTGGAAGAAAACATGCATTGTAAAGCGGACAAGGCGGATAAAGCGGCGAGAAGCACAAACAGCGTATAACCCCCGGATAAGGCCGATGGCATCCCACTCAAAAAAGAGGTCCACTAAAGCAGGATTGCCGCCGGGCACACTGGTTCATATTGGCAAAAAGAAAACGGTCACCCCCTGCATCATTTTGCTGGACTACGACGACAATGGTGTGCGCGAATCGGAGGTAACCGCCGTGGACCTGGCTAGTAAGATCAGGCTTGCGCGCGGTATCAAGTGGGTCAACGTCCATGGGTTGGGCGATACTCGCATGATGGAGCAGGTCGGCGCCTGTTTTGACCTCCATCCACTGGTGCTGGAGGACATATTCAACACCGAGCAGCGCTCAAAGCTGGAGGATTACGGCGACTATCTTTACGTGGTACTGAAAACTTTTGATTATGAATACAATGGCACTGAAGAAAAAATAGATTCGGACCAGATCAGCCTGGTACTGGGGAAAAATTTCGTGCTATCGTTTCTTGAAGCGGACGGCACCCAATTCGGGGCGGTGCGTGAACGTTTACATGCCGGGAAGGGCCAGATCAGGAAGTCGGGCGCGGATTTTCTGATGTATAGTCTGATTGATTCCATTGTCGACAGCTACTTCGTCATTCTTGAACAGCTCGACGAGAAAACTGAAGTGCTGGAGACAGAGTTGATAGCCCACCCTCAACCCAGTACCCTGCATTCAATTTATCGCCTGAAGCGTGAAGGGGTTTTTCTACGCAAATCGCTGTGGCCGCTACGTGAAGTGATCAGTTCATTGCAACGGGGGGATTCGCCGCTGTTCACCCGCAATACATTACTTTATCTGCGGGACGTATACGATCACATCATTCACATTATCGAGTCGGTCGAGTCGCTGCGCGACTTGACAGCAGGCATGCTCGATATTTATGTGTCCAGCGTGAGCTACCGCATCAGTATAGTGATGAAAGTTCTCACCGTCATCACCACCATATTCATGCCGCTGACATTAATTGCCGGCATTTACGGCATGAACTTTAAACACCTGCCGGGGCTCAAATGGGAGCCGGGGTTTTTCGTGGTGCTGGGGATTATGGCCACAATCAGCGTAGGAATGCTGGCCCTGTTTCGCTGGAAGAAATGGTTGTAGTAAAACAGAATCGCACTAAAAGCGTTACCTTAAGAACCTCTTTGACAGGTTATCCATGGAGCGTGTTGCTGGCAACATCGGGGGCTTATTCGGCGATTCCTCAATTCCTTAAAACTCGAATACCTGCCCGCGCTTCAATCTCTCCGGTTTGAATTCTCCTGCTGCTACCTGAATCTCCGTCATCGTGGCGTCCTCATTACCTGGTTCCATGTGGGTGATCAGAAGACGAACTGGCTTATTGAGGTGCTTTAATCCCTGCGCCAGCAGCTCCGGACGCATATGGCCAGAGGCCTCTGCGCCTGCCGTATTGTAGTTGAGAAATGTTGCCTCGATCATCAGGTAGCGCAGATTGCTGATTGCGTTCAGCGCATTCCAGAACGGCTCATGGTAGGTCGTATCGCCACTGAAGACAAAGCTTGCTTTGCCACTGTCGAGTTGATAGGCCACACCGGGGACGGCATGCCGCACCGGTAGCGGGGTGATTTTTCTTCCCGATAATTCCACCATCTGTCCCACCGCGATGGATTGGAATACGACATAAGGTTTCTTCGTCGAAGGCAGGGCAGTGTAATCCGGCCAAAGTCGGAAATTGAACATATCCTGCTTGAGTATGGCGATTGTTTCAGGAAGGGCATAAACCGTGAGCGGCGTATCCCGGCGCGGTCCCACAACGTCAGCCAGCATCGGCAGCAGTGCCACATGGTCAAGATGGGAATGGGTAAGAAATACCGTATCAACCCGCAGCATCTGGCTCACCGTTAAATCTCCCGCGCCAGTACCCACATCAACCAGAATGTCGTCGTCCAGCATCAGGCAAGTGCTTCTTAAATCCGCCGCCACACCGCCGGTGCATCCAAGTATGGTTACGCGCATCTTACCCCTCCAATCGATAATACTCTCTTGGATTAACAATTCAGGATTGAAAAAATTAACTCCATTGCACGCAATACGCAATCCATTCCGCAATTTTGAAAGAAACCGGGTAGCGGGAGCCTGCGCTGTTGCAACCCCTTCCCACAATAGCACCTTAAGGCCGCAGATGCGCCCCCAGAGAATAAGCAAAACGCGCACAAAACGCGCGGAGCATCCGATAAAACCCACACTTCGGAGACGCGCTTGTCGGCAGGCCAACCGCGCGATGCGCCAAAGCCCTGATTTTTCGAGGCGTGATGGACATGGATATGCTCATACGGTAAGTTATCAAGCATCGGACGTGTCTCAGTGCCGGATGCGTCGTCTTGAATATAAATATGTTCTATCGACCGGCCGAGGCAGGCCACGACGGAATCAATGCAGCGCCGCGTCAGTTCGGGCGCCTTATAGATCGGATACCACGTCTAATGGAGGGTACGGAGGAAGGCATAACCGACGATGGGACCGGCATGACGGCCTAGTAATTTCCTTAGAAAAGGCCTGGCCACATCAGGAGATTATCCAAAAGCGAGATTCGTGGCGTCTTCATCCGGATAGGGCTGATCCTGGCTGGCCTGTGGCCGGCCTTGCCTTTCCAGCAACGCCACATAGCGGGATAGTACGTCCGGGTCCCCCACTTCGATCATTTCCTTCACAAAGCGCTGGTGGTGCGCTTCGATGTAAAAGTTATCGCAGCCGTGGCTAAGAAATCCTTCGATCTGCCGATAGACGTCATCCCGGCAGCGCAGTTCCGTCT
>JBKJYB010000165.1:0-3748 GCA_046716045.1 Nitrosospira sp. | reverse complement strand
CAACTGTGGATGGAATAGCCGATGCGGTTTTCGCGGACGGCCCTCCCTCATCGTCTTGCCGGATAACATCCTTGAGATTGAGCTTGCCTTCCGGGGAAAGTATGACGTAGGCAAAGAAATCAGCAATCGCGACCGAATTGATGTTAACGCGCATGGGTTCGTTGACAAACTCGATGCCGTTAATGTCAAGACTTCGCCAGCGCATGAGATCCGTCGCGGTTACCTTGTCGAGAACACTAAAGTTGGTAAATCGGGTGTCGCCATTCAACGCAACTTTCAAGGGCGACCCGTCCATCTTGATTTTACCCTGGAAGGATGCCGCACCACGCGTGAGCAGAGCATTCAGCCGGTCACCGGCCCACCCTTGCAGCGCGACAAGGTCTATGTCTTTGGCATCTACAGCGAGATCAATCGCTAACGGGGCCCAGGCCAGGGAGCCATTTGTTTCAAGGCTGCCCTTCTCATTTACCGAGGCTTTTAACGCCAGCCTCAGCGGCGCGGCGCCGGTGAGATCAATATCGCTAACGGTTAAATCCAGCGGATCAATCACCATTGGCGCTACTTTTGTCAGCGTGCTATCCTCAAAATGCAATGCCGCGGCCACCAGTTTCAATGTCCCGAGCCGAGCTGTCCATGGCTTGCCGGCCTCCGCCTTGGCAGGCGTCGCTACCGGTACCGGCGCGGCCTTACCGGGAAGCGGCGCAAAAAGCTTGGCAAGATCGAGGCGGCCGTCGGCTTCGCGGCGCATTGACGCCTTAAACCTTTCGAGCGTTACCGTGCCAACCACGACGCTCTGCTGCAGGGAATCAATTGCAATATGTCCCACGCTGAGTTGCGGCAGACTCAGCACCGGTTCTGAATCACTCTTACGGAACATCGCCGCGCCTGCCAGAACCAGTCCGGCACGCGAGGGCTTCTGACCATTCAGATTGATCTCGGTTAATTTGACATCGAGCCGGTCGAATCTCCCGGCATAGGGTACTTCCACCGCCTGATTCTGAATTTCGAACTTCCGCAGCGCAGCGCTACCTGTCAGCACCATACTTGGTGATTCGCCATCAATCTGTGAAAAAGTCAGTAATAGGTCACTGTCAAAACGTCCGGAAAGCAGACTGATGCCGACCGGGATCGGTGAGTACTCGTCGATCCGGGTCAAATCAATGTCATTGAGCTTGAGTTCAAGTGTCGCTTCTCGATTTGTGGTAAAAGGGCGTATCTTGCCATTGAGAGCAAGTGGCGCACCATTGACCTTGGCGCTGAAATGCGGCTCAACCCAGGTTTTCTCGTCGCTTTCAAAGTTGGCAGCGAACGGTACCCCCACGCGGATTTCGGAAATTTCCTGACGGCTATTCTTAAGCCGGTCGACGAATTCGAAACGCCCGTCTTCAATGGTGATGTTACTCACTGAAAACGTCGATTTACTGCCATCGTCAGGACGTTTCATGAAGTCTTCTATCAAATCTGTAATATTGAAACGTTGCTCACCTTCACGGACTAAGCGCACCGCCGGCCCCTTCACCGACAGGGAACTGATTACCGGCGCCCGCCGAGCAATGGAGGCGATGCTAACGTTGGTATACAGTTCGTCAATGGATAGCAAGGCCTCGCCGGCGTCAACACTTGTCGCTCTCTCACCCACACGGAAACCACGTACGGTCAGTTCCAGCGTGTAGGGCTGAATATCGATTGACTGTACTGTCACGGGCCGCTGCAAGGATTCTGACAGCAGCGTTTCAAGCTTGGTCTTGGCGTAACCCGGCAGCCAGAAATAACCCAGTAGCCCAAAGAGAACAATGATCGCGGCCAGAACGCTGAGACCAATACTCAAATGTTTGCGGGAAGTGAAGCGACGGAAAAGCGATGCCGGGGACATGATCGTACAGTTTTCTTGTTGGTGTTAGTAATTAGATAAAGTGCAGGAATAGGAATTTCATCCTTTCATGCGTCCCAACTTTACGCCCAGCCGGAGAATGGGTCAATGATCGCAGGAACATGCTCGCAGAAACAGTCAGGCCGAGGAGGAAGGGGGGCGAGATTTGCGATAACGCGGCGGGAGCAATCTAAAAGTAGCCGCGACCAGGAGCGCAAACAGCACATACACAGCCGTCAGTATCCAGTCCGGGACATCGTAGAACAGGATACGATGCAGCCACCGCTGAATGAAGTTACCATCGGCTTCCACGCGGCGTAAAGAATCTTCCAATACGGTAAGCGGACACGCCATACCGATAAGGGACTCGCCAACGACAAACAAGATGGCAGCCAGATGCCCCAGCCGAAACCGGAAATTTCGCACAAAATCCAGTCCCATCCACGCGCCGATCCAGATTAATGGCAGACTACCCACCACAAACAGCACAAACATAAAATGAATGATAAGGATAACGTCAGCGAGCAGCACGATCCTCCCCTGATTTGTCTGGATTAGCCTAAATCCGGCAGTAGCGAACTCACCAATATAGTGAAAACTAAATGGCGCAAAAAGTTTTGTAGATCATAACACTAAACTGAAAAATGAGCGGTCAGCCACCGGATTCATGGTTATTGACTTTTCATAAAAATCACCGGGAGATCATTCCCAATGAATGCCAGACTCACCATTCTTGAAATTCCGTTAATCGAAAAGGTAAAAGAATAAGTATATTCTATTAGGTTATTTTGGTTTGTTTTCGCCTGCCGATATAGTTCCCCGCAAATAAACGGGCATGGCACATACAGTCTTCACAACCGGTCCTTAATTAAAGTAGAATAAATACGGTTGCTCAAGTCATTTCCGCATTGAACTTAAAAATTTTTTTGACAGAATCCGTAAGACGCTTCTCATTCACTGATATAAGTCCTTTTACAGGGCTATCTTCACAAAATTCCCACACCCACACGATGTTTTCTTGACATGTACTATGCTAATTTTCTGGTCAAGATTCATTCTTGGCCTTTTTAATGCGATATACACAGGTGCCGGGAAAAGCATTAGGCGCTGAGTTGGGCAACGGGGGTTAAATTCCCGTTCTTTTTAGTAAAATTTTTGATATCAAATAGTATAAAGGGGAAAATTAAGTGCTTAATAAAATACGCATCTCAACGGCATTAGTGCTATCAGGCTTGGTACTTTCAGGTCCAGCCACGGCTCAACAGTTTGCGGATGATGTGCAGGATTTTGCAGCATGGGGCAACATCACGGCTACGGGAAATTTTAGCGCTTTCAATCCAAACAACCCTACCTTGGCAAAAGTCAAATGGTGGGCGGAAGGACAGGGACGCTTTGCCGACGATGCATCGAAATTCTCCCAAGCAATCGTACGTCCTGGCTTAGGGTATCAAGTCACCGATACCGTCAGTGTGTGGGTAGGGTACGCCTGGACACCGACCACAACTCCCTATGTCAAAAACACGTACGATGAGCACCGCGTTTGGCAACAAGTGATATGGAGCGATAAATTTTCATGGGGGAGACTTACCGCCCGCGGCCGTCTGGAGGAACGTTTTGTCCCCGACCACATAGGGACAGCGTCCAACCCAGGGGATCCATCGCCCGCAAATTCAACGATGGCTGCACGTTATCGGCAATTGATAAAAGCATCGATCCCACTCTCATTTGCGCCAGGCTTCAGCTACATAATTCAGGATGAAGCTTTCGTGAGCCTTAACGATACTGATTGGGTTCCCCGGAGAGGGTTCGATCAGAACCGGTTCTTTACGGGCCTCGGCTATGCCTTCACTAAGCAAATTACAGGCGAGGTGGGCTATA
>JBKJYB010000164.1:0-2912 GCA_046716045.1 Nitrosospira sp. | reverse complement strand
CGTTTGCACAGGTGCTGCGCGACGATGAGGTCGCGCTGATCTTGTCGTATATACGGAACGCATGGGGTAACCGCGCGAGTCTGGTCACAACGGCTCAGGTTGACAGGAGCCGGGAAGGCATACATTGAAGCGCCAGAGCATCGGATGAGTCCACACGTAGCGGATACCTGCAAAAACTTAGTATTGGAGCAAAGGCTCGTCCGCAGGGTCCACAATCGGATCACCCGGAGATGGATCAGGCTCGAACGGTCGTGGATCTACCGGTTTATCCGGATCGAATGGTTGGGGATCTTTTCTCGGTTTATCCGGATCGACGGGGCGAGGAGGCTCTTCTTTTACAGGTTTGTCAGGGGGGCGTTGGGCTGACGGGTCAGTCCACGTTCGAAAATATTTCGTCATGGGGTGGGTGTCTTTACTGGAACGATTAATAGCTAAATAAGTTACCCCGCCGGTTGACGGGGTAGTCAGGTAATGAAAGACTGGGTTAGCGTTTCAATTGACCCCGAATCTCTCCGCTTTTGTGGGTCTCGCTATGAACGTTGATATAAAGTTTCCCGGCCTTGTATGCATCATATTGCGCATCTGTCAATTTCGCGCCGCTTGGCACCGACCATTCATTATCAGAAGTCTGCTTGAGAGTAATGATATCCCCGCCATTCTCGCCAGGCGCTCCTTCATGAATATGCGCACCTGTGCCTTTGATATTGGAAGTGGTGATCTTGCCTTTAATAGATTTGTCGTCTTCGACTGTTATGGTGCCGCTTCCGGATGCGGAAGTTTTCACGGAGGGATATTCCTTGTCGCCGCTCAGATTAACCGTGATTTCACCAGCCGTCGCCATTCCAGCGCCTCCAGTCAGTGCACCCGCTATCAATGCAACAATAGTCAGAGTGAATCGAGATTTGCGAAGAATTGTATTCATTTGTATCTCCATTAAGGTTGATAAATTTTAAATTGCGGTGATTGGTTAACTGGTTCCGCGCTTGCCTTGCTCGTTCTTTCTTGCTTGCGGCACCAATAATCACAATTTTATTTATTCCGTAAGGATGAGTCCGTACGGTAGCGTACGTAAGTGAATGGTTCTCATTTCGAGGGATATTCGGCTTGATATTCCGAATATCCCGCAGATCAGCTGGGTGGCCAGGTGCCATTCTCTGAAGGAGCCATTTCGCAACGTAAGTGCGACGATCGCGACCCGCTGGTTGATAGTTTATTTTATCGGGATGGGAGTCGTGTGGGCCACGGGAACAGCGGTAACGCTGTTTTGCGGGTTTCCATCTATCAATTTGTCGGAATAGGTCAGATAGATAAGGGTGTTGCGCTTGGCGTCGACCATGCGGACAATGTGCAGACGCTTGAATAAGATGGACATGCGTTCAGTGAACACATCCTCCTGCCGGGGGAGTTTCTCGGTAAAGTGGAGCGTTTCCGTCACCTGACGGCAAGCAATGGATGCTTCCGCTCTATCTTCCGCCAGACCTACGGTACCTTTTACGCCGCCTGTCCTTGCGCGGGACACATAGCAGGTTATTCCGTGGACCTTGGGATCATCATATGCCTCAATGACCACCCGGTCATCCTTACCCAGCCACCGGAAGGCAGTGTCCACCTCGCCGACAAGTTCCGCTTGCGCCGTGCAAAGCGGCATGCAGAACAATATCGTAATTATTGCCTTGAGTGTGGAGGGGATTCGTGCCATTTGATGCTCCTTTTCCAGATTATGAACAGGGGTGAATTGCTAAAGTTGCGGGCGCATGATTTTCAGGCTGTATTCCCAGGCTTTCTCTTGCCATGGGCGACTCTTCCATTCCTCGAACGTTATCCGTCTCGCACGCGCCAAGTCTCCTCTGAAGTCCGCTAACTGGCGCTGCGCAAACTGTTGGTCATAAACATTCAGGTTAGCCTCATCGTTCAGTTTGAACGATCTGTTATCGAAATTGGTCGACCCGGCCGATACCCATAATTCATCGACGATGAGTACTTTGCAATGAAACATTGTCGGCTGAAACTCGAAAATTTCAGCGCCCGCCTCCAGAAGCGGCCCCCAGGTTCCACGCGAGGCGCTGCGTACCAGGGTTTTGTCGATATAATGGCCCGGCACGATTATCTGGATAGTCACGCCGCGTTTCAACGCAGCCACCATTGCATCTCGCGCCAGCGCGTCCGGAATGAAGTACGCCATGGAAAGATGAATACTTTTTTTCGCCGCCGCGATAGACAGAAGATACATGAGATGCATACTGTCCGCACCGCCTTCTGTCGAGCTTTTGAATACTTGCGCGAAGTGAGCCCCGTTTTTCTTCAACTCTGGAAAGTAATTTTGAGTGTGTAATACATTACCCTTTACTTTCGTCCAGTTGTCGTTAAATGCCGCCTGTAATTGTGCCACCACAGGCCCTTCTACGCGGTAGTGGGTATCGCGCCAGTTAAGCGGCCCCTGCGCATCGCCCTTCCACTCATCGGCAATTCCGACGCCGCCGGTAAATCCCACTTTTCCGTCCACAACGAGAATCTTCCGATGGGTTCGGTTGTTCATTTTTCTCCAGTTGCGCCACGTGGGGGGATGATATTTTTCTATCTCGACGCCGGCATCCCGCATTTGCTGGATAGACGACTCTTCCATCTTTTCGCTGCCTACCCAATCGAGGAGGACATGGATCCTGACCCCTTGCCGTGATTTTTCCGACAGGGCATCCACGAACTCCTTACCGATATTTCCTGACCAGTAGATGTAAGTCTCGAACGTGATGGTTTTCTCTGCTTCGCGTATTGCCTTCAACATGGCGGAGAAGATTTCGTCTCCATTAAGCAATGTCTCAATTCGATTTCCCATGACTAATGTCGGGCCAAGGAGAACTCCCATGACGCGTAGAAATTGCGGATCGGATATGGCGTATTGATGGGCGACGCGT
>JBKJYB010000163.1:0-3322 GCA_046716045.1 Nitrosospira sp. | reverse complement strand
GGCCTGGCCTTCTGAGCAGCTTGGGTCATATCCATCGGCTGAGGATTCATTTGTGCGCAGGAAGCCAATAAACCGAGGATGGATAAAACGGCGAAAAATGATCTTGTTTTCATGAGATATCTCCGTGGGTAATGGATTTTGAAAAAATAAATAACGTTAGTGAAGCAACTGAAACAACAACAAAAAAATATGCCTGGGTGTGTCGTGTGGTGTTTGGTTTTGATGAGTTACGCTTTGCTCTACCCATCCTGCCTAAGCTAGAGTCACAAGAACTTTCACATGCATCTTTCGTCTCCTTAAGGTTAGTGAAGCAACTGAAACAACTACAAAAAAATTTGGTTAAATCCATTCCAACAATAGCAGCGCCTCATTTCTCTTCCTGCTTGCGCAGACTCCATTCCTTGACCAGTGCATAGATAGCGGGGATTACGATCAAGGTGAGCAGGGTAGATGACACCATGCCCCCGACCATGGGCGCGGCGATGCGCCGCATCACTTCCGAGCCCGTGCCGCTGCCCCACATGATCGGCAACAATCCCGCCATGATCGCCACCACGGTCATCATCTTCGGCCGCACGCGCTCCACTGCTCCCTCCATGACTGCCGCATACAGGTCGGCCACCGTCGGCTTGCCGCCGGTCACCGCGCGTTTCGTCTTGATGGCTTCCCAGGCATGATCGAGATAGATCAGCATTACTACTCCCGTCTCTGCGGCAACGCCAGCGAGCGCGATGAAGCCCACGCCTACCGCCACGCTGAGGTTGTAGCCGAGCAGCCATATCAGCCAGACGCCACCCACCAACGAAAAGGGGACTGACAGCATGACGATGGCGGTTTCGGTGAACCGTCGGAAATTGAGGTAGAGAAGCAGAAAAATGATCACCAAGGTAAGCGGTATGACCACTTTCAGCTTCTGCTTGGCTCGTTCCATATACTCGAACTGACCGCTCCAGGTCGCATAGTATCCGGGTGGAAATTTCACCTGCTCCGCTACCGCCTTCTGCGCCTCGGCCACGTAACCGCCAATGTCGCGATTGCGAATGTCGACGAAGATATACGCCGATAGCAGTGCGTTTTCGGTGCGGATGCTGGGGGGTGCCTTAACTGTTTTGACGCTGGCCACCTGACCCAGCGGGATCATGCCGCCGTTCGGGAGGGGCACCAGAACCTGGGTAGCGATGGCCAAAGGATCTTGCCTCAGCTCGCGCGGATAGCGCACGGTGACACCGAAGCGCTCGCGGCCCTCCACCGTGGTGGTCAGCATCTCGCTGCCTAGCGCCACCGAGATCACTTCCAGCAGATCGCCAACCGCCAGGCCATAGCGCGCAAGCGCCATGCGATCAGGCTCAATATCAAGGTAGTATCCGCCGGTCGTGCGTTCCGCATAAGCACTGGTGGTTCCGGGCACCGTTTTTACGGCAGCTTCGATCTGCCTGGCGAGGTCCTCCATTTCGCCCAGATCCTTGCCGAACACCTTGATGCCGATCGGCGTGCGGATGCCGGTGGCGAGCATGTCGATCCTGTTCTTGATCGGCATGGTCCAGGCATTGCTGACCCCCGGTATCTGCAGTGCCTGGTCCAGTTCGGCAATCAGTTTGTCAATGGTCATGCCGGCGCGCCATTCACTTTCCGGTTTTAGGTTGATGACCGTTTCGGCCATCTCCAATGGGGCCGGGTCAGTGGCCGTATTAGCACGCCCGGCCTTACCGAACACCGACTCGACCTCGGGGAAGGTCTTGATGATCTTGTCCTGGGTCTGCAACAACTCGGCGGATTTGGTGACTGACAACGCCGGTAGCGTAATCGGCATAAATAGCAGGCTTCCCTCGTTCAACACCGGCATGAACTCACTGCCCAGTTTCATCGCCGGGAATATCGAAAGTTCAAGCGTGATCAGAGCCATGACAATGGTGAGCTTCTTCCAGCGCATTACCCAGGCGATAACGGGGCGGTAAATCCATATGAGAAAACGGTTAACGGGATTTTTCCGCTCGGGCATGATCTTGCCGCGGATGAAAAGAAACATCAGTACCGGCACCAGCGTGATCGACAGTAGCGCCGCGCCCGCCATTGCAAAAGTTTTGGTGTAGGCGAGCGGTGCGAACATCCGCCCTTCCTGGGCCTCCAGGGTGAACACCGGCAGGAATGAAACCGTGATGATGAGCAGGCTGAAGAACAACGCAGGCCCAACCTCGCGGCATGCATCAATCATGATTTGCAGACGTGGCGCACCTGGCGGCGCACGCTCCAGATGCTTGTGGGCGTTCTCAATCATGACGATTGCGGCATCCACCATGGCGCCGATGGCAATGGCGATACCGCCCAGGCTCATGATGTTGGAATTGAGCCCCAGCATATGCATGGCGGTGAGCGCAATGAGCACGCCGATGGGTAGCATGACGATTGCCACCAGCGCGCTCCGCGCGTGCATGAGAAATATAATGCAGACCACGCCCACCACGATGCTTTCCTCGATCAGGACCCGTTTCAAATTGTCGATGGCGCGATGGATCAGGTCAGAACGGTCATAAACAGCCTGCAACGACACGCCTTCCGGCAGACCGCTGGATATTTCTTCAATCTTGCTTTTCAGGTTGTCGATGACGTCAAGCGCGTTCTGGCCATAGCGCGCCACGGCTATCCCGGCGACCACCTCGCCCTCGCCGTTCAGTTCCGCGATCCCGCGCCGTTCGTCCGGCGCCAGTTCGACCCGCGCCTCGGCGCGATTCAGTACCGGCGTGCCCGCTTGTGCCTTGAGCACCAGATTCTCGATATCGGCTATCCCGCGCAGGTAGCCTCGGCCCCGTACCACGTATTCGGTTTCCGCCATCTCGATCACGCGGCCGCCCACATCGCGGTTGCTGGCACGGATCACCGCCGCGACTTGGCCGAGTGGAATATCGTAAGCTTGCAGCTTGCGCGGCTCCACTGTGACCTGATAGGTTTTGACGAATCCGCCCACGCTCGCCACCTCGGCCACACCTTGGGCCTTGGTGAGTTGATACCGCACGAACCAGTCTTGTATGGTGCGCAGTTCCGCGAGTGTATGCTGGGCAGCAACCACGACATATTGGTACACCCATCCGACGCCCGTGGCATCCGGCCCAAGGGTCGGCGTGACCCCGCGCGGCATGCGTCCGGCCGCAAAATTGAGGTATTCGAGCACCCGGCTCCGTGCCCAGTAGATGTCGGTGTTGTCCTCGAAAATGACGTAGATAAAGGAGGCGCCGAACACCGACAGGCCGCGCACCACCCTGGATTTCGGCACGGCCAGCATGGCCGTGCTCAGCGGATAGGTAACCTGGTCTTCCACCACCTGTGG
>JBKJYB010000162.1:0-7846 GCA_046716045.1 Nitrosospira sp. | reverse complement strand
CCTCGGGCGACGCTTCGGGGCGCCATTCCATTTCAAGGCGTTGCAACGCAGCCCTGTGCCACAAAAAATGTGCAATCACCCCGTAGCGGCCTCACCCGGAAAGTGAGCGTCAAATAATATGAAATATCGTTATTAATCATAACACTGATCTATTAAATGAGCGGTTAACTACCGGATTTAGGTTTAAACCTAAATCCGAACCATACTGGCCACAAATTGATCAGGATAAGACAGAAATGGCGCATGACCGCAACGGGGCAACATGACCAGTTTTGAATTTTGCAGTTGCTGGTTCATCCATCTCGCTGCGCCGGGGCCGGTGATAACATCATTCTCGCCATGCAGCAATATCGCCGGCTGAGTAACATTCCTTAATTTTTCGCGCAGATCGCTCGTGAGCAGAATCTGCAATCCGGTTTGCAGCCCAGCCTCATCCGGCCGATCACGCTGAGAAAAGCTTTCACGCAACTGTGCCAGCACTGCCGTGGCATCGCCGCTTCCGCTCACCTGCAAGGTGAGAAACCGGCTAAGCGTCGTTGCGTAATCCCGCTTCAAATTCCGCATGAACAGTTGCAAAGTCGCCGCATCCATCCCCCATTGCCAGTCTTTACGCTTGACAAAACAAGGCGTTGTCGAAATCAACGCAAGCTTTTTGACACGCACCGGCTCGCGCAACGCAAGCTCAACCGCAATCTGCCCCCCCAGCGACCACCCGCAAACCATACAACTCGGGGGCAAAATATCCGAAATCATTTCAACAACACGTTCCAGCGTACCGGGCTCACAAGCCGGACTGAACCCATGCCCCGGCAAATCTACTAAAAACAAACGAAAATGCCGGGCCAGCCGTTCGCGTACGCCGTTCCAAACGCCACTGTGCATGGCCCAGCCATGCAGCAAGACAAGATCCGGGCCGGTCCCGATGGATTCAGTATGCAGGCGCATTGGCTAACCCATCCAGCTCTCTAAGCGCCGACCCGAGCTGGGCAACGTCGTCCAGACTGTGCAAAGCGGATAACGAGATCCGCAGCCGTGCCGCGCCTTGCGGCACTGTGGGCGGACGGATCGCCGGAACCAGGATGCCTCGTGCGCGTAACGCCTCGCTTATCTCCAACGTCTTCTCATTCTCCCCTATGACCAAAGGCTGAATAGGGGTAGCGGATGGCAGCAACTGCCAGCGCAGCGATTGCACCTCTCTTTTTAAACACATGACAAGTTGTGTAAGCCTCTCACGCCGCCATTCCTCCTCTTCGATCAACGCCAGGCTTTTCAGCAAGGCATGGGACAACAGAGGCGGCGTTGCCGTAGTATAGATATAACTATGCGCATGCTGAATCAGGGTTTCGATGATCTCCGGCTGCGCCGCGACAAAAGCGCCAAATACACCCGCCGCCTTGCCAAGCGTGGCCATGTAAATGATACGCGGCGAACTGATATTGAAATGAGCGGCCGTTCCCCGCCCCTGCGGACCGAGTACGCCAAAACCGTGTGCATCGTCGAGCATCAGCCATGCATCGTATTTTTCGCACAATGCCAGCAGGCTGGCGGCAGGCGCGACATCCCCGTCCATACTGAATACCGCATCGGTCATCACCAGTTTGCGCCTGGCCTGCGATACAGCGAGTTGCCGCTCCAGCATAGCCAGATCGAGATGGGAATATCGGATAAACTTCGCGCGTGAAACCAGCGCGGCGTCATTAAGCGAAGCATGATTGAGCTTGTCGGCGAATATCGTATCGTCGCGACCTGCCAGTGCAGTAATCACGCCGGCGTTAGCCATGTATCCAGTGGAAAATAACAACGCCTGGGGGAACCCGATAAAATGCGCCAGCGCCTCCTCCAGCGCGTGGTGCACTGAAGAATGCCCGCTGATGAGGTGCGAGGCACCCGCCCCTACCCCATATTGCCTGGCACCTTCGCAGACCGCCTCGATCAACTGGGGATGATTGGCAAGGCCGAGATAATCGTTACTGCAAAATGCGAGGTATTCACGTCCAGCCATTAAAACATGCGTTTGCTGGGGACTCTCCAGGGTCAGACGGCGGCGGTACAGTTTCTTACTTTTCCGTGTGCGTAGCTGTTCGCGTAATTGTTCGCGTTGTTCAGTGAACTCGTTGGGCATTCCGGTTGCCGGTTCAGGCAGATTGGGCAAGTGCGGCGCCGTCCCGTCCATTTACATCGAACGGAGTCCCAGTTTGTCGAATAATGCCTTGTCTCGCTCAGCTTCCGGATTGCCCGTGGTAAGCAATTTGTCGCCATAGAAAATCGAGTTGGCGCCGGCGAGAAAACATAGCGCCTGCACCGCATCCGGCATTTCCTGTCTACCCGCCGACAACCTCACCATTGCTTTGGGCATGGTAATGCGCGCAGCCGCGATGGTGCGTACGAATTCCAGCGGATCGAGCGCCGCCGTGCCATGCAACGGCGTACCTTCCACCTGCACCAGATGGTTGATGGGGACGGATTCAGGGTAAGGATCAAGGTTCGCCAGTTGTGCGATCAGGCCGGCACGGGCATGACGTGATTCACCCATGCCAACGATACCGCCGCAACATACATGTATACCCGCGCCACGGACCTTCTCCAAAGTATTCAGTCGATCCTGGTAATTGCGGGTGGTAATGATCTCACCGTAAAATTCCGGAGCGGTATCGAGGTTATGATTGTAATAATCGAGTCCCGCTTGCTTAAGTTGCTCCGCCTGGCCAGGCTTCAACATACCCAATGTGGCGCAGGTTTCGAGTCCCAGCGCCTTGACGGCGCTAACCATCTCCGTCATTTTTTCGATATCCCGCTGCTTGGGCCCGCGCCATGCCGCCCCCATGCAAAAACGCGATGCGCCTTGCGCCTTCGCGGCTGCCGCTGTTGCAACCACTTCGTCGAGCGGCAACATATCCTGATTCTCGACACCGGTGTGATAACGTGCCGCCTGCGGGCAATAACCGCAGTCCTCGGGACAACCGCCAGTCTTGACCGAAATCAATGTTGACAGCTGTACTGCATTGGCGTCGTGATGCTGGCGGTGGACCCGTTGCGCACGATGAATCAGATCGTTGAACGGCAAGTTCAGTACCGCCTCTATTTGGGAAACGGTCCAGCGCGCCGATCCGGCAGCGGTGTCAGCGGGGCAGTCAACTACACCATCCGGCTGCTTTTGCATTGGATTAGCGGTTATGCCGGGATTAACCGTCACATCGGAGATAAGCTGATTCATATCGTGCCCTGTATCGCCACATCATTCGGGTAAAGCGATTGCCTGATCGGTCTGCGCTACAATGAGCGCAATAATTTGGAATCAATCGCATCGTTGAACACGAATAATCAAGGATTCCGATATTGTTGTCAATTTCTTTACTTATATTCTTGAACAATAGATTAAATATTATACAGGTACTATTCGGGCAATACTGCCTGCTCTGCGGTGCCGCCAGTAATGAAAACTTGTGCACACCTTGCTACGATAGCCTGCCGCATCCGCCGCTTCATTCTTGTATTGTGTGTGCGCTACCCGTGGCGGAATCGCGCGTCTGTGGCGCCTGCCTTGCAAACCCGCCCGCATTTGATCGCACCGTAGCGGCATTGAGCTACGCCTTTCCGGTGGACGCTCTTGTACATTCACTCAAATATCAGGCAAACCTTCCCATGGCACCCGTATTGGCCGATTTGCTAGTAGCCCGGATTGACAAGGTCTCGTTCCCGGACTTCATCGTGCCAATGCCATTACATTCCATTAAATTGCGCGAGAGAGGTTTCAACCAGACGCTGGAAATCGCCCGCAAGGTGTCAAAAAAATGCGGTATTTCGCTATTGCCAGGTGCCTGCAAACGTATCAAAGACACCGCCTCGCAGGCTGGACTGACATGGAAAGAACGCGAAAAAAATATACGGGGTGCATTCACGTGCGAAATTGACGTTACCGGTAAGCACATCGCCATGCTGGATGACGTGATGACCACTGGCGCAACCCTGAACGAACTGGCAAAGGTACTACGCAAACATGGCGCGACGCGCTTGAGTGGATGGGTAGTCGCCAGAACGCAGCCCCGTGTGCTGCCTCACGATTCGTAACAGCTCTTTATTCCGGATTGGAAATACCCGGCAACTTCCGGATCACAAAACAAAAACCTGATCAGTTGATAAGCTTAATGCTCGACGTAATTTTATTCCAGCCCGAAATCCCGCCCAACACCGGTAATATCATACGGCTATGCGCCAACACCGGCGCCAGGCTGCATCTCATCAAGCCGCTTGGTTTTATTCTGGAAGACAAGCAATTGTTACGTGCCGGATTGGATTATCACGAGTTTGCCAGCATGACGATTCATGAAAACTGGATGGACTGTGCGGAACAATTGCAAGGGCATCGTCTTTTCGCCGTGTCAACCAAGGGCAAGCAACGCTATGACTTGACCGCTTATGCCAGCGGAGACGCGTTTCTTTTTGGTTCGGAAAGCCGTGGGCTGCCGGCTGAAATACTGGAGATTTTTCCCGAACAACACCGTATCCGCGTGCCCATGGTATCCGGGAGCCGTAGCCTCAATTTATCCAATACAGTGGCGGTGGTAATCTATGAAGCGTGGCGGCAAAGGGGCTTCGAGAAAGGCATATAAAACTTTTCCGGAAGATCAATTTTCTATTTCTTCGCTGCCCTTGACTCCAGCTCAATAAGTTTCTGTCTTCGGTTCCCGGTTAAGTAGCGCTTCCACCGCCACTCTCGCCGATACGCCATCGTGGAGCACGCTGCATACAGCCTGTGTAATCGGCATTTCAATCTTCAGTGCCTGACTTAGCCGCAATACTTCACGTGCTGTATGGACACCTTCGGCAGTGTGTCCAAGTTCCCGCAGAATGTCCGGCAAAGAACGGCCTGCCGCCAGTAACAGCCCTACCCGCCGATTGCGTGACAGATCCCCGGTACAGGTAAGTATCAGATCTCCCGCTCCCGTTAACCCCATGAACGTTTCCATACAGCCACCGAGTTTTAGCCCCAACCTTGTAATTTCGGCCAAACCTCGTGTAATCAGGGCTGCACGAGCATTGTGACCAAAACCCATTCCATCGGAAATGCCAGCGGCAATCGATATGACGTTCTTCACCGCTCCCCCAGTTTCTACGCCGGTGACATCTCTGCTCGAGTAAACACGCAACCGGGCAGTGTGCAACTGTGCCGCGGTGCTTCGAGAAAATTCTTCATCATACGACGCGAGGGTCAAAGCGGTGGGAAGCCCCCGTGCGACTTCCTGGGCAAAGCTGGGTCCCGACAACACACCACAGGGCGCCACACCACCATATTCCTCCTGCGCCACCTGATGAGGCAGCGTCGCCGATCCCGCCTCGAATCCCTTACAGCCCCACACCACCGGCACGACTTTTCCGCAAGCAACAATTCCACGCAACGTCGCGCGTAATCCGGCAACCGGGACCACGATCAGGGCAAGATCGGCAGCCTCAACGGCAACATCGAGAACGGATGTCAGCCGCAGAGAATCGGGTATTGGAAAGCCGGGGAAATAGCGCCGGTTGACACGCTGGGAAACAAGCTCGGCAAGATGCGCCGGGTCACGGGCCCACAACGTCACCTGGTGGCTCGAACGGGTGTTGGCGCCGAGACTGATGGCCAGCGCGGTACCCCACGCACCCGCGCCGAGAACAGCTATTCTCATGAACCCCAGACTTGTTGCGTTCTGACGTAACCAATTTGTCCATCGCGATGGCGCACCTTGACCCAACCATTCACAGCGGGCTCCAGTTGTTCCATCACCACGTTTTGCCGTGCCTGAAATACCAGCACCGAACTTGCATTCGCCGCCTGATAAGCCTCGGCCTGCGGCGCCGTAACAATTACATAGCGTTTTTCGCTTAATGCTTTTTCTTCCACCCAGGCAAGACCGCCTCCACTATCGCGCACCTTGACCCAGCCTTCCACTTTCACCACCGCTTCTACCGGCAGATGACGGCTCGCCACATATAATTTATCGGCTTTAAGCGACGGTGCGTCATACATGATGGTAGCATTATCGGCTATCGAAAAAAACTCAAACGCCGCGATAGCATGCGCCGGACACAACAATATGCCAATCAATAGCGCCAGAGCCCGGCGCCGCGAGAATAGGATCGTGACGAATACATCGCGGGCGTATTTCATTTTCAGTGCGTTGTTTTCTTCTCTTCTTCCGGTTTCTCCGCCGCTGCGGCATTCATCTCGGCTTGCTGCTTCCCCTGGTGGTAAAGCGCCTCGAAATTTACCGGGCTTAAAATTACCGCGTGAAATCCGGCGCGGGTAACGATATCCGAAACGGTTTCGCGCAGGTAGGGGAAAAGAATATTGGGACACGCAATCCCCAATACGGGATCCATTTCAGCTTCCGGCACATTGCGAATCTGAAAAATGCCTGCCTGACGCACCTCCACCAGAAACATGGTCTTCTCCTTGACTTTCGCGGTGACCGTTACCGTCAACAATACCTCATACATGCCCTCATCAACGCGCTCCCCCTTAGTGTGCAATTGTATGTTCACCTCGGGTGTTTCGCGCTCAAGAAAAATTCTTGGCGCATTTGGAATCTCCAGGGACAAGTCCTTGACATAGATTTTTTCAATACCGAAAACCGGCTGCTGGTCGCTCATGTTGGATTCCATATGGAGTAGTCAAAAATGGGATGTTATCGTACAAAACCTGCACTGCGGGGATGAAAATTATTCTAAAGTCGATCGAGGTCGAGTATGGCCAGCAATCAACCCGCCAGAAGCTTCACCAATCCATCGCTGCGATCAAGCTGCGCCAAATCGTCATAACCACCCACATGCGTGTCACCAATGTAGATTTGGGGAACGGTGCGACGCCCGGTGTTTTTTATCATCTCGGCACGGCTGGCGGGGTCCAGATCAATACGAATCTTTTCAATTTCCGTCACACCTCTGGCACGCAACATTTTTTCCGCTCTTATGCAATAGGGGCAAAAACCGGAAGCGTACATAACCACCTTCATTTCTTCACTATCGGCAAATTCGCCTGACGCCATGCGTCGATGCCACCTTGCAGGTTATGTACATGCACAAACTCTTTTTTGCGCAAAATCGAACCGGCTTTACCCGTGGCGTTAACGCCACTGCGATGTATCAATATGACCGGCTTGCTCTTGAATTTTTCCAGCTCATGCAGACGTTCCTCAAGCTTGTCAGCGGGAATATGTTTGGAATTAGGTACATGGCCCGCATTATATTCACTACCCTCGCGCACATCCAAAACCAGGGCATCCTTGTAATTGATGAGCTGAACCGCCACCAGCGTGTCTATCTCATTGCCCGAGCGCCGCAACAATGGCCATAACAGCATACCGCCGCTCATCAGAGCCGCCACAACCAGAGCAATGTTATTTTGCAAGAATGTCACTTCATACTCCTTAATTTTCTCAACCGGGGGATTTTATCAGAGATGGAAATGCTACGGGACTCTCTCTCGTTCGGGCGGACTCGCGCTACGTACAGTTTGTACACCCAATTTTACCGCAATCCGAATGGGGATGGTGCGCATGGTTCGACTCTGCTTTGCCGGGCTCTCGCGAAGGGAAGCAACCATTCGAGCCGGGTTGCCAACCGTGCCAGGGATTTAGAATATAGCGTGGATCATGGCCATCAAAACTGCGCTCGCCAGAACTGTTCAGGCAGGTCCACCAGAGCGCCATGATTGAAGAGCCAACAGTATCATATCATTATAAATCATATATAACAGATTGAAAATACTCATATATTTCCTGAATGCTGCGGCCGCGGCCAAAATATAATAAAATACAACGGTATTTCAAATCGCTTTGCGGAAAATCTCATCCTTTTTATAAAGAACAAC
>JBKJYB010000161.1:0-13421 GCA_046716045.1 Nitrosospira sp. | reverse complement strand
TTGGTATTGGTGGTAAAGCTGATGGCGGTATTGAATGACGAATCGGGATTGACGTTGGCAAATGCTTGTGGATTGAGCGGCAGCCAGGCTTGCAGGCGTTGCACCGCGTAAACGGTTAACGCGCCCAGCGCATTGAATACCAGCAGCGCCAATGCATAGACTTTCCACTCCATTTCCGAATCCGGTGAGATGCCGGCAAGACGGTAAAAGAAGTTTTCGATTTTTCTCATCCAGATCAGGCCGCGTATGGGCTCCCCCTCGCCGACCTTTGCCAGGTAAGTACCCAAAGGATAAGCCAGTACCAGCAGTGTTGCGAGGAACACCACCAGCAAAACGAGAGATTGCGCAGTCATTACAAATCCTCTGCGTTTATCAGCGCAACGACCAGATATACCAGTAGACCAACCGCGACGACCGCGCCAATAACATAAAACATGTTCATTGACGCTCACCCAGTTTGTCGCAGCCACTGACAAACGCCCAGGTGACGAGCAGAAGCACCAGGATTGCACCGATATATAGAAGATCCATTGTCGTTCCGACCAGGCTATTTTGAATATATGGAGATTAACCAGGACCGCCTAAATATCTTGTAAAGATTTGGGCATTGGATGTAAAGAAAGTGTAAAAATCGCGGTGTAGTTGGACGCTCGCAACAGAATCCAGGGATTATCCTAAATCCGGTAGTTGACCGCTCATTTAATAGACCAGTGTTATGATTAATAACAATATTTTATATTATTCGACGCTCACCTTCCGGGTGAGGCCGCTACGGGGTGAATTGCACATTTTTTGTGACATAGGGCTGCGTTGCAACTTCTTGGAATGGAACGACCATTCCGCGTCGTTGCGTCTTGCCCTGCACCCCAAAAACCGCACACTTCACCCCGTCTAACTACCGGATTTAAGATTATGGATTCCCGGATGTGATGCTGAGGAACTTCTGAATCGGTTTCTGATACAGTCGTGCGGTATTTTTGTATTCCTGTATCATTGCGGTTTCAAAATTACGCCCGTGTTCCATGAAAATTACCTTCCTGGATTTCGAGCAGTCCATCGCCGAGCTTGAAGCAAAAATCGAGGAGCTGCGTTTTGCTCAGGACGATTCAGCGGTGGATATTTCGGCGGAAATTCTGCGCCTGCAGAAAAAAAGCCAGTCGCTCACCAACGGCATATACGCCAAGCTCACGCCATGGCAAATTTCGCAGGTTGCGCGACATCCGCAGCGTCCCTATACGCTCGACTATATCCAGCATCTGTTCACTGATTTCGAAGAGCTTCATGGTGACCGGAGTTTCGCCGATGATCATGCCATCATTGGCGGATTGGCACGGTTCATGGGTCAGACAGTCATGGTCATCGGTCACCAGAAGGGCCGTGATACCAAGGAAAAAATTCACCGGAATTTCGGCATGCCCAGGCCCGAAGGGTATCGCAAGGCACTGCGATTGATGCATTTAGCGGAAAAGTTCTCTGTGCCGCTGCTTACCTTCGTCGATACTCCAGGTGCATACCCTGGCATCGGCGCCGAAGAACGCGGCCAGTCGGAGGCCATCGGCAGAAATCTCTATGTACTGGCGGAGTTGAAGGTGCCGGTGATCTGCACCATCATCGGCGAGGGCGGTTCCGGCGGGGCGCTGGCGGTGGCGGTGGGCGATATGGTGCAGATGCTGCAATATGCAACCTATTCTGTCATTTCTCCCGAAGGCTGCGCCTCAATCCTGTGGAAAAGCGCGGACAAAGCGCCGGAAGCCGCCGAGATTATGGGCATCACCGCCCATCGGCTCAAAACCATGGGGCTGATCGACAAAATTATCAGTGAACCGCCTGGCGGGGCTCATCGTGATTACCTCGCCATCATGCAATCCGTGAGGAAAGCATTGCAGGAATCACTCCGGCACTTTCAGGGCTACGCGACAGAGCTGTTGTTGGAGAAGCGCTTTGAGCGGCTGATGGGATATGGCAAGTTCAAGGAAGTTAAAGTTAAATAGTATCTCCAGCAAGGCCGAGGATGTGTTGCGCGAGCAGATTCGGCGTGGCAATCATCTGGTTGCCGCGTTGAGCGGCGGGGTGGATTCGGTCGTGCTGCTGGATTTGCTTATTCCGCTGTCGGTTCATTTGCAGTTTTCACTCTCCGCCGTTCACGTCAACCACGGCATCAGCACCCATGCGGCGCAATGGACCAAATTCTGCCGTGACCTATGCGGATCCAAGGGTATTCCTCTCAAAATCGCCCGGTTAAAAGTCAACCGGGAATCCGGCGTTAGCCTTGAAGCGGCCGCCCGTGACGCGCGCTATCGGGTATTCGCAAAACAAAAAGCCGATTATGTGGTGTTGGCTCAGCATCTGGACGATCAGGCTGAAACGCTACTGCTGCAATTGCTGCGAGGGGCGGGTGTGAAGGGGCTGGGGGCGATGCCCGTAGTCAGGAATTCCGCATCCCCAATTAAACATAATGCAGCGGAAATCGGGAAACGAGCGTCAGGAACCAGCGCCGGTACGTCAGATTATGGGCCGATGATATTGCGGCCGATACTCGATGTATCGCGGCGCGAGATCGAGGATTACGCCAGGGAAAATGCATTGCGGTGGATCATCGATGAAAGCAACGACGACGTTTCTTTCGACCGCAATTTCCTGCGCCATGAATTTTTCCCTCTACTGGAAAAGCGTTTTCCTTCCTACCGCACGACGTTTCTGCGCGCAAGCCGTCATATGGCGGAGGCATCCGGCCTACTGGATGAATTGGCCGAAGCTGACAGCAATGAATGTGTCGTTTCGGGAAAACTTCGAATCGAGGATTTGCGGAAATTGAGCTTTGCACGTGCCAAGAATCTGTTGCGTTATTTCTTGGCGCAGCAGGGCGCGATACTGCCCAGCACAGCAAAACTGGAGGAAATTTTGCGGCAGTTGCGATCCTCAAGCGCGGATTCAAAACTGCATATCATTTTTGGGAATACGGAGGTACGTTGCTTCAGGGGAGTGGTTCACGTGCGCAAAGCCGGCGCATCGGCCGGCGTGGAATGGCGGCTGGAATGGCACGGGGAAAAGCAACTCACCATCGCAGATTTGGGTGGCACAATCAGATTTACGCGCCGCAAGGGTGCGGGAATCAATCTTCACAAGCTGATGGAGGGCCCTGTTACCATTCGTATGCGCCAAGGAGGAGAGCGCCTGCGGCCGGTTGGGAATCGTCCGCGCCGCAGTCTCAAAAATCTTCTGCGGGAAGCATTACTGCCGCCCTGGGAGCGGGAAACACTTCCGCTGATCTTCAGTGGGGAACATCTGGTGTGCGTGCCTGGAATCGGTGTGGATTGCGGCTTTCAGGCAGTAGCAGGAGAGCCGGGCATAGTGGTGGAGTGGAAAACCGGAGGAAAACCGGAATGATATTTGACGGATGAATTTCTCTTTATTTTCTGGTCTCAGACTTTGCATCATTTTCCCCTTGAGTGTCTGGAGTATTAAGAGGCTTGCGACGGAAGGAGCCAAGTTGCGGAGGAGATGCGAGATCTGTCGAGGTAAATGATAATAAAAAAAGAACCGTATAATTGTTGTAATAAGAGTCTGCCAGAAAAGTGGGCGACGATCCGACAAACACCCCAGCCGGTATTTCAAAGATATTCATATAGAATTTTACATAGCCGGTCTGATGCTGGGATTTATAGAGCGTTAGTTCCGGCAAGGAAAACGGAATAAGCAAACTTTGGACCGGAGGCATACCGATAAAAGTCCCGGCTAACTCAGTTCCTAGCGCCCCCACAATTACACTAATCCGATGCGTTGCATTTTTCTCGTCTTTCTGAATAAAGTATCCCTGTTGCCCCAACCAGCCGGCCAAAACTTGTTGCAGAAGAGTTTGGTCTGCGCTTGCTCCTGCCGCTATGCTTATTCCTGAGGTATCGAGTATGACATTAGAGCCCCGAGGAATAGGCAGGGGACCATTGGGTGCGCGGGGAAGGCTCCGTATTACGGCTTCGCTGATAAGTAATTGTTCGACAGCTGTTCTTTGAGATTGGGTAGTTCTATGCGTAGTCGAACAGCCTGCCATCAATCCGATGGAAACCATACCCACGGCCAGAATTTTAAAAATATTGATCATTGCTCTATCCATTAGTCACGGAAACCGGAAGGGGCCGCAAATATAAACACTAACATATCCAGGAAAGATATGTATGTAGTGGTCAAGCCTGGTAGTCTGGCTAACCACTCACGAAAGCCACAGTTCAGTAATTTATCTGGTTCTGTATTGGTAGCCATACGAAATATGACAACTTATTTTCTTGAAAATGGCTAAATCAAAATCCATTTATTCCTGCACGGAGTGCGGCGGCCAAACCCCGAAATGGCAGGGTCAGTGCCCGCATTGCCAAGCATGGAATACGCTGGTCGAGGCCATCGCCGAGAAAACGGTATCGCGCTTTACGCCCGTATCCGAAACGAGCGAGGTGCAGAATTTGAGCGAAGTGGAGGCGGGCGAAGAGCCGCGTTATTCCACGGGTGTGGCCGAGTTCGACCGGGTGCTGGGCGGTGGTCTGGTGCATGGCGGTGTGGTATTACTGGGCGGCGATCCCGGCATTGGCAAGTCCACGCTGTTGCTGCAAGCGCTGTGTCATATGTCCGCTGCGCGCAATGTGCTGTATGTGAGCGGCGAGGAGTCGGCGCGGCAGGTGGCGTTGCGGGCAAAACGCCTGGCGCTGGATGCAAAGGCTGTGCATTTGTTGGCGGAAATCCGGCTGGAGAGAATCCAGGCGGTGCTGGCCGAACGCAAACCTGACATAGCGGTAATCGACTCGATCCAGACGGTATATTCCGACGCGCTGCAATCCGCGCCCGGTTCGGTGGCGCAGGTGCGCGAGTGCGCCGCGCAATTGACTCGGCTGGCCAAGGCCAGCGGCACGTGCATTATTCTGGTGGGTCATGTGACCAAAGAAGGCGCACTGGCCGGGCCGCGGGTACTGGAGCACATGGTGGATACGGTGCTTTATTTCGAGGGTGATACTCACTCCAGTTTTCGTTTGATCCGTGCGTTCAAGAATCGGTTTGGCGCGGTAAACGAGTTGGGCGTATTTGCCATGAGCGAAAAAGGCTTGCGTGAAGTAAGCAATCCTTCGGCGCTGTTTCTTTCTCATCATGGCGGGCAGGTGCCGGGTTCCTGCGTGATGGTGACCCAGGAAGGCACGCGCCCGCTGCTGGTGGAAATACAGGCGCTGGTGGATGAGGCTCACGCGCCCAATCCACGGCGGTTATGCGTGGGGCTGGAACAGAACCGGCTGGCGATGCTACTGGCGGTATTGCACCGCCATGCGGGAATTCCCTGCTTTGATCAGGATGTTTTCGTCAACGCAGTCGGTGGCGTGAAAATCACTGAGCCGGGCGCGGATCTGGCGGTATTGCTTGCTATTGTTTCCTCGCTCAAGAACAAACCCTTGCCGGAAAAAATGGTGGTGTTCGGTGAAATCGGACTGGCGGGAGAAGTGCGCCCCGTTCAGCGCGGCCAGGAACGGCTGAAAGAAGCCGCCAAGCTGGGCTTTACGCAAGCCATTATCCCCAAGGCCAATAAGCCGAAACAGGTGATTTCGGGCATTGAGATCATTGCGGTGGAACGGGTGGAAGAAGCGGTTGCGAAGATGCGTTGATAATCCGCGGGCTTGCGAGTATCCGCTTTGTGGCTTGCCTGCTTACGCGGTTTCATTACGATACATCGTTGTCCGCGTAAAAAGCATATGATTCGTGCGAACCCCAGGAATACAACCAAAGCGCGATTGACAGCCAGCAGGGCTTCATTGTCCAGCCGCCCGATAGCATTCCCTATCTTCTCGCGGTGAACGATTTGTGCTTTGTCCACTATGATCTGGGATGGTTTTAGCAAACCGTTATTCGCGTCCGGTTGTACCGGTATGCGGAACAAAGGTGCCTCCCGAAGCACGCTCGTCACAGGTAATATTGTAACGGATGGATGCTCGTCGAAGAGGTCGGATTGGATGACGAGTGCCGGGCGCGGCTTGCCGTAGCCGCCCATTAGTGCGATTGTGACCAGATCGCCTCGCGTCATTCCCATTCATCCGTATCAGCGGCGGCGGATAGCCCCGTCAAAGTGTCCTCCTCGTCTGGGTCATCGCGCAGCAGGCGAGACTGCCGGCGGCATTCTTCGGCAAAGCCGGGGCAGCGAGTGTCCGGCACCAAAATCTGTATTGGGCGCAGCCCACAGGCCCGTAATCCGGCCCGATGCTTTTGCACGCGGCCTGAAATGCTTGTTCTCATATCACCCCCTCATTATCATGTTACATGCAGCCTATTCTGGGTTATGGTGCCGTTACCTGCAACACAACAATTGGCTTTATGGTTTCATATGAGTACCAGGCGCAGACTGTGGATATTGGGTATTCTTTCGGCAGGCATGTTGCTGGCCGCCGCGATCGTTCCGCCGATTCCCCAGCCTGTGGAATATCATCAGTTTGCGGATCAGCGTATTTATTTCGGTATTCCGAATTTTTTCAATGTCGCCTCCAACGTTATCTTTCTGTTTGTTGGGGTAGCAGGTCTAGTGTTTCTGCTGTACTTGCGCGGATCGATGGCTTCGAAAGCATTTATCGATCTGTCCGAACGCTGGCCTTACCTGATTTTGTTCCTGAGCGTGGCGATGACGTGCATGGGTTCAATCTATTATCATCTGGCGCCCGACAATGACCGGCTGGTTTGGGATCGGCTGCCCTTAGCGATGGGCATCATGGCGCTGCTTGCCGCAACGCTTAGCGAGCGCGTCAGTCCGAGAGTGGGCATGCCGCTGTTGCTTGTTCTGATTGCGATTGGAGCCGGAAGTGTGATGCACTGGTATTGGAGCGAGCAGCGCGGCACCGGCAATCTGAACTTTTATATCGTTGTGCAGTTCTATTCATTGCTGGTCATTATTCTGCTCGGTATTTTCTTCCCCTCGCGATATACCAGGGGAGCCGATATATACATGGCACTTGCATTGTATGGCTTCGCCAAGCTGGCGGAAGCGGGGGATCGTGAAATCTATGATCTTGGGCAGGTAGTAAGCGGCCATACGGTAAAGCATCTGCTTGCCGCGCTGGCTATTTACTGGATATTGCGTATGCTGACAAAACGCGAGCCGTTACCGGGCAAAATGGAGGAGATCCGAGCCCCCGTCGCTTAGTTATTGCATTGTAGTTACCGCAAATGAACAATCAAGGAGAGTTGAATGCATATCGCAATGTCATACGAACGGATAGGCGGAGAAGCCGTTGTACGCCGCCTGGTGGACCGTTTTTACGATCTGATGGATGAAGATCCGGACTATTTTGGTGTACGCAAACTCCATCCGCAGGATTTGACCAGCTCCCGGCAGAAACTGTTCATGTTTCTGTCCGGCTTTACGGGTGGACCATCACTGTATTCCGAGAAATATGGTGAACCTCGCATGCGCACCCGCCATATGCCTTTTGCGATTGGTATTCCCGAGCGCGATCAATGGTTGGCGTGCATGGGCCGCGCAATGGTGGATGTCGGACTGGATGAAGAATTATGCAAGAAACTTGCCATGGCATTTTACCAGACAGCGGATTTCATGCGTAATCAGCCGGAGTGAAAAGATGACCAAGGACTTCTCCCAGTCATTTCTCGTTTTCAAAATGATGTTTTTGTAGGAAGGCGAACGCCATACCCGTCGTCTCAATTGCGATGGGTTGCGCTTCGCTCCACCCATTCTACCCAGCGTTGGCTAGCCAACTGGCTCGGACTTGCCGAGCCAGTTGCATCAACAGAAATGCTTACTTGCTTCTGAAATAGGGACTTGGAGCGCCGCTGTTCCCGAATGTGTGGCTGCGGGTATTTCCCCCGGCATTGCTCCGCGTATTTTCCCGATTATCGTTAAACGAACGGCTACGGCTATTATCCCAATTTCCATTGGCGTTATTAGCGCTACTGGCGGGGCGTCCACTATCGTTTGCCCAGGTACGGTTACGTTTATGGGCGACGCTGGGTGTACCTCTGGATGGGCCGCCCGTAGCGGGACGTGGCTTGAATCGCGGCTCCAGCCCCGGTATCACGTGAGAATCGATCCGCTGGCCCGTAAAGCGTTCGATTTTTTTCAGATTGACGCCATCCTTACCTGAAGCGAACGATACCGCGATTCCCGATGCACCCGCACGGCCGGTGCGGCCGATGCGATGCACATAGTCCTCGGCAAATTTCGGCAGATCGAAATTGATCACATGGGTAATGCCGACCACGTCGATTCCTCGCGCGGCGACGTCGGTCGCCACCAGCACCCGCAGCCCGCCATGACGAAGCTTGGTTAGCGTGCGGGTACGGTCGCGCTGGTTCATGTCGCCGTGCAATGCGGCGGCTTCATGTCCCTGGGCGGAAAGGTTGTCCGCCAGCATATCGGCGTCGCGCTTGGTGGCTGTGAAAACAATAGCCTGTTTCAACGTTATGTCGCGCAGCAGATGATCCAGCAGCCGGTTCTTGTGCGAAATGTCGTCAACATAATGCAGCCGTTGTTCGATGTTATCGAGCCGTGCCTGTTGCGTTGCGATCTGGATACGCTTAGGTGATTTCAGCAGACGCGCCGCAACCCTGTCTATCGCGCTGTCCAGCGTGGCGGAGAACAGCAAGGTTTGGCGGGTCGCGGGCGTGGCCGAAGCGATTCTCTCCACGTCATCGATGAAGCCCATGTCGAGCATGCGGTCGGCTTCATCCAGTACCATCATTTCCAGGCGCGAAAAATCGATGCGTCCGCGCTGAATGTGATCAATCAAACGGCCGGGCGTTGCGACAAGAATGTCCACCGGCTGCGAAAGCAATTTATTCTGTAGCGGATAAGGCATTCCGCCAAGTATGCTCACGACTCTGACGCGAGGCAGATGCTTGCCATATTTGGCTGCGGCTTCAGATACCTGAAGTGCGAGTTCCCGCGTCGGGGTCAAAACCAGCACCCGCGGGCCGCGGCTATGTACTTTGGAAGGCGTTGCAAGGCGGTGCAGTGCCGGCAACATGAATGCGGCGGTTTTGCCGGTGCCGGTCTGGGCCGAGGCCATGATATCGTGCCCCGCGATCAGTTCAGGAATGGCCTGTGCCTGAACAGGGGTAGGTGCAGTGTAGCCAGAGTCGATAACAGCTTTAAGAATAAGCGGGTGCAGATTAAGATTTTCAAAAGACACGTTGTTTTCCCTATTAAGTGAAAAATATGGCGCGCCCCATAAAATTCCAGGTCCTATGACGCAGGGAAAGGTATCGCTCAAAAGTTTTGCCGCTTGCATCATTGATATGCGGCACCCAAAAATTTCTTTGCGAACCTCCGCGTTGCGACTTGCCGCCGCTTTGCGCCCTGCCTAGCCTGTAACTTGAATTTATAGAAGCGCCCTAACGCGCGCGAACAGAATATAGCTGCCGGAGATTAATGGGCAGGGTACCGCTGGCGCACACATAAAACATCGCCGCTAACCACGGTACCGCACAATTTCCGTTGGAGACTTGAAAATCGAAGAGAGGTCAGGAACGATGAACCGAAAAAAAGGCAAAAAGATATAAGAGCCTTTTCATCGAAGCGCGGAGTATACAGGAACCGCAGTCTGTGTAGAAATTATTTTTTAAATAGAAACGGCGGCATAGCGCAGAATAACTGCCATATCCATACGCGTTTATACAAACGCTATGCCGCCGGCGGAGGCAAAGGTTCGGCGGGGCCGCTAACAATCTCTCGCTTCAACGCCGCGATCTGGGGCTGGTTCAGGGTCTCGGTCTTTAGCAACTCATCCGCGGCGCGGTCAAGCAGAGCGCGATTAAGCTGGAGTATGGCAACAGCGCGCTCCAGCGCATGATCCACGAGTTTACGCACAGCGCTATCGACAGCATTCGCGGTCTCCTCGCTATAGTCCCGGTTCTGTGGCATTGGCATGCCGGTTTGGAGGTAGGGCGAGCGGTCGCGATCGTAGGCGACATTGCCCAGGGCGGCGCTCATCCCATAGCGCAACACCATGGCGCGCGCGAGGTCGGTGGCGCGAGCGAGATCATCCGACGCGCCTGTCGAAACCTCATTGAATACCACATGCTCCGCCGCGCGTCCGCCCAGCAGCACAGCCATTTTGTTTTCCAGTTCCGCTCGTCTCATCAGAAACCGGTCTTCGGTCGGACGCTGGATCGTGTAGCCGAGGGCGCCGACACCGCGCGGGATGATGGAAACCTTGTGTACTTCGTCGGTGCCCGGCAACGCCAGCGCAACCAGGGTATGCCCCAGTTCGTGGAATGCGACGACGCGGCGCTCGACCGGATTAAGCAGGCGGTTGCGTTTCTCAAGCCCGGCGACGATGCGCTCAATGGCGTTATTGAAGTCATTCATCGTCACCGACGTGCCGGTGCGCCGGGTAGCGAGCAGCGCCGCCTCGTTGACCAGATTTGCAAGATCCGCGCCGGTGAAGCCCGGCGTCAATGCCGCAATTTGCTCCGGCTTCACATCGGTATCAAGTTTCACTTTTTTCAGATGTACACCCAGAATCTGCTCCCGGCCAATCTTGTCCGGCCGGTCCACCAGGACCTGGCGGTCGAACCTTCCGGCGCGCAGCAATGCCGGGTCGAGGATCTCCGGCCGATTGGTTGCGGCGAGCAATACAACCCCGCTTTTTGAATCGAAACCATCGAGTTCACCCAGCAATTGATTCAGCGTTTGTTCTTTTTCGTCGTGTCCGCCGAGCCCGTAGGCACCGCGAGCCCGCCCGAGCGAATCCAGTTCATCGATAAAAATAATTGCCGGGGCCATCTGGCGCGCCTGCTCGAACAGATCGCGCACCCTGGCTGCGCCGACGCCGACGAACATCTCGACAAACTCCGAGCCAGAAATCGAAAAGAACGGAACGCTTGCTTCGCCCGCAACGGCGCGTGCCAATAACGTCTTGCCGGTGCCCGGCGGGCCAACCAGCAGAATGCCCTTGGGCGCGCGCCCGCCGAGGCGGCTATACCCTTCGGTGTCCTTCAGAAAGTTGATGATCTCGATCAGTTCTTCCTTCGCCTCATCGACACCTGCCACGTCCGCAAAGGTAACTTTGGTTTCCTTCTCCACGAATACCTTGGCGCGGCTTTTGCCGATCGACATCAGTCCGCCGCCGCTGACGCCGCCTTGACTCATGCGGCGGATGATAAATAGCCAGATCCCGATGAAGACCGCCATCGGCAGCAGCCAAGACAATAGATCGCGGGCCCATGTACTTTGGATTATCCCGGTATAGATTACATTATGCCTGTCCAGCTTGTCGGCCAGTTCGGGTTCCACCCGGGTGGTGGCAAAATCCTTTAACCCATCGGCGCCCTTTTCTTTGAGCGATCCGTAAATATGATTCTCGGTGATTGCGATCTCGGCGATCTTGTCCTGCTCCAGCAACGTATGAAAACGACTATAAGGGATCGGCTCAACCTTTGTATATTGCTTATAAAGGTTCTGTACCATCAAAACGCCGAGTACCGCAATGATTACGTACCAGACGTTGATTTGGGTTTTCTTGTCCATCAGATTTTTCCTTGTTGTGTGCCCCTGTCATTTAAAGACAGTTGGAAAAACGATTTGTTTCAGCATGGCATACGGCAAGAACAGGTATAGAATCATGAAACACTGGTAAACATTACGTAAATCGACCTTCGGTGAGCTAAACCATGCAGGAAGTATCCGGCTTGATCGCCTGTGAAGAATGCGATGCGATTCACCGCAGGCAAGCGTTGGGCCCCAATGAAGCCGCGTTTTGCAGTTGTTGCGGCACCGAGCTGGAACGCGACATGAGTTCTTACAGCAGGCGTGCTCTGCCGCTGACGATTGCCGGTTTGTTCATGTACATTATCGCCAATGTCTTCCCGATTATTGAAATGGAGCTTCAGGGTATTGTCAGCCGGACAACGCTCATTGGCTCGGTTTTTACCTTGAGCGCCGAAGGAATGCCCCTGGTAGCGTTTCTGGTGTTGGCTACAACCATTCTGTTTCCATTGATGCAGCTTCTGATTCTCCTCTATTTGCTTGTCTCGATAAATAGAGTTGGATTCTCCCCCGCATTCAATTTATTGGCGCGTCTGGCTCAAATCTTGAGGCCATGGTCAATGGTGGAAGTGTTTCTGCTCGGGACCATTGTTGCGTTTGTCAAATTGACAAGTATGGCAGCTGTATTGGCGGGCGCTGCACTATGGGCCTTTGGTGCTCTCACTATTCTTCTTGCGGCGGTGTTTTCATTTAATCCCCGCTATATCTGGCGGATGGCTTTGCCGGAAAAGGGAGAGAGAAAGCATGCCGGCGAATAGCGCCGCTCGATCGGCCAGCAATGGCCTGGAGGCTGAGTCAGCTGTGAGCGGAGCGCCGGTAAAGACCGCGGCAAGGCTGGGTATGGTGTCGTGTCATTATTGCGCCACGTTATGGAAGAATGTTAAAGCGCATGACCGTTGCGGGCGTTGCGGCGCACGGCTGCACCGGCGCAAGCCCGATAGCCTTAACCGTACCTGGGCTTTACTGATTGCCGCCTGCATAATGTATGTTCCCGCGAATACATTGCCTGTCATGACTACCGCCTCCTTCTTCAGGGAGCAGCAAGACACCATCATGAGCGGTATCATCTATTTCTGGGTTTCCGGTTCATGGGAACTGGCAATCATTGTTTTTATTGCCAGCTTTCTGGTGCCCCTGTTCAAGTTGGCGGCTTTGATTCTTCTATTGATAATGGCGCGGCGGCGCAGCAACTGGCGCCTCTTGCAACGGGCAAAACTTTATCGTCTGGTTGAAGTGACTGGCCGTTGGTCAATGCTGGATGTTTTTGTTGTAACGCTGCTGGCCGGACTCGTACAGATTAAAGGTTTCGCCACAATATACCCTGGGACGGGCATAGCAGCTTTCGCCGCGGTGGTGGTGCTGACCATGCTTGCTTCGCTCAGTTTTGATCCTCGTTTGACCTGGGACATTACCGGACAGGAATCCGGGAAACGTATATGAGTGAGAAAAAAACAGGAGAACCGGATGAAACGGATGGCTCGGCGGAGGCCATACCTGCGCCTGTAAAGGCGCCGCGGCGGGATTGGATTCCGTCATTGATCTGGCTGATTCCCATACTTGCCGCGGTTATCGGCATCTCGCTCGCGGTCCAGACCTGGATTCAGCGCGGCCCCGAGATTACCATTACATTTCGTTCCGCGGAAGGACTGGAAGCGGGCAAGACGAAGGTCAAGTATAAGGAAGTCGAGATCGGTACAGTGCAGGCCATCATGCTCAGCGAGGATCGCTCTCAGGTTCTCGTGACTGTGTTATTGAAGCGGGAAGCCAAAAGCTTTACCGCAACCGACAGTCGTTTCTGGGTCGTGCGTCCTCGTGTAGCCGGTTCCGGGGTATCCGGGCTCGGCACATTGCTGTTCGGCGCATACATTGGCGCCGACGCCGGTATTGAAACCGAGAAAAC
>JBKJYB010000160.1:0-4115 GCA_046716045.1 Nitrosospira sp. | reverse complement strand
CAACTGTGGATGGAATAGCCGATGCGGTTTTCGCGGACGGCCCTCCCTCATCGTCTTGCCGGATAACATCCTTGAGATTGAGCTTGCCTTCCGGGGAAAGTATGACGTAGGCAAAGAAATCAGCAATTGCGACCGAATTGATGTTAACGCGCATGGGTTCGTTGACAAACTCGATGCCGTTAATGTCAAGACTTCGCCAGCGCATGAGATCCGTCGCGGTTACCTTGTCAAGAACACTAAAGTTGGTAAATCGGGTGTCGCCGTTCAACGCTACTTTCAAGGGCGACCCGTCCATCTTGACTTTGCCCTGGAAGGATGCCGCGCCACGCGTGAGCAGGGCATTCAGCCGGTCACCGGCCCAACCCTGCAGCGCGACAAGATCGATGTCTTTGGCATCTACAGCGAGATCAATCGCTAACGGTGCCCAGGCCAGGAAGCCACTTGTTTCAAGACTGCCCTTCTGATTTACGGAGGCTTTTAACGCCAGCCTCAGCGGCGTTGCGCCGGTGAGATCAATATCGCTAACGGTTAAATCCAGCGGATCAATCACCAGTGGCGCGACTTTTGTCAGTGTACTGTCTTCAAAACGCAGTGCCGCGGCCACCAGTTTCAATGTCCCGAGTCGAGCTGTCCATGGCTTGCCGGCCTCCGTTTTGACAGGGGTCGTTACCGTTACCGGCGCAGCCTTGCCGGGAGGCGGCGCAAAAAGCTTAACAAGATCAAGACGGCCATCGGCTTCGCGGCGCATTGACGCTTTAGACCCATCGAACGTTACCGTGCCGACCACGACGCTCTGCTGCACGGAATCGATCGTAGCGTCTTCCACGCTTAGTTTCGGCAGGCTCAGTACCGGCTCTGAATCACTCTTGCGGATCATTGCCGCATCCGCCAGAACCAGTCCGGCAAGCGAGGGTTTCTGGCCATTCAAATTGATTTCGGTCAATTTGACGTCGAGCCGGTCGAATTTTGCGGTATAGGGTACTTCCACCGTCTGATTTTCAATCTCGAACTTGCGCAGTGCAGCGCTACCTGTCAGGACCATACTTGGCGATTCACCATCGACCTGAGAAAATGTCAGTAACAGATCACTGTCAAAACGTCCCGAAAGCAGGCTGACACCGACCGGAATCGGCGAATACTCGTCAATCCGGGTCAGATCGATATCATTGAGCTTGAGTTCAAGTGTCGCTTCGCGATTCTTGGTAAAAGGACGCACCTTGCCGTCGAGAGCAAGCGGCGCGCCATTGATCCTGGCACTGAAATGCGGCTCAACCCAGGCTTTCTCATCGCTTTCAAAATTGGCAACGAACGGTACCCCCACGCGGATTTCGGAAATTTCCTGATGGCTGTTCTTGACCCGGTCGACGAATTCGAAACGACCGTCTTCAATGGTGATGTTACTCACTGAAAACATCGATTTACCGCCATCGTCGGGACGTTTCATGAAATCTTCTATCAAATCCGTGATATTGAAACGTTGCTCGCCTTCACGGACTATACGCACCGCAGGCCCCTTCACCGACAAAGAACTGATCACCGGAGCCCGCCGGGCGATGGAGGCGATGCTAAGGTTGGTATACAGTTCGTCGATGGACAGCAAGGCTTTGTCGGCCTCAACGCTCGCCGCTTTTTCACCCACGCGGAAACCACGTACCGTCAGTTCCAGCGTGTAGGGCTGAATATCGATTGACTGTACCGTCACGGGCCGCTGCACGGCTTCGGACAGTAGCGTTTCAAGTTTGGTCTTGGCGTAACCTGGCAGCCAGAAATAACCAAGTAGCCCGAAGAGAACGATGATCGCAGCCAGGACACCGAGACCAATACTCAAACGTTTGCGCGAAGTGAAACGACGGAAAAGTGATGCCGGAGTCATAGTCGTGCGGTTTTTTTGTTAGAGTTAATGATTAGATAAAGTGCAGGGATAGGAACCTCACCCTTTCTATCCTTCTAACTTTACGCGCAGCGGGGGAATGGGTCAATAATCGCGGAAGGAGTCAGATCGAGGAGGAGGACCGGGGCTTGCGATGACGCGGTGGAAGCAGCCTGAAAGTAACTGTAACCAGAAGCGCAAATAGCACATAGATCGTCATCAGCACCCATTCCGGAACATCGTAGAAGAGGATACGATGCAGCCACCGCTGAATAAAATTACCACCGGGTTCCGCGCGGCGCAGCGAATCTTCCAATAAGGTAAGCGGACACGCCATACCAATGACGGATTCGCCAACGACAAACAGGATGGCGGCCAGATGCGCAAGCCGAAACCGGAGATTTCGCACAAAACCCCACCCCATCCACGCTCCGATCCAGATTAACGGCAGGCTGCCAACCACGAACAGCACAAACAAAAAATGAATGATAAGCATGATGTCGGCGAGCGGCATGAGGACTCCCTGATTTGTTCGGATTTAACCTAAATCCGGCAGTAACGAACTCACCAAAAAGATGAAGCTCAAGCGATGAAAAAAATCTTTGTGGATCATAGTACCAGCTGAAAAAATGAGCAATCAACTGCAGGATTTGAGATTATTAGCTTTGTATAAAAATTGCCAGAAAGTCATTCCCGGGAAATGCCAGGTGCGTATTCACCATTCTCGAAATTCCTTTAACCGAAAAAAATAAAAGCATAAGCATACTCTATTAGGTTATTTCGATTTGTTTTCGCCTGCCGGTATAGTTCCCCACAAATAATGGGCACGGAACACGGTCTCTGAAGATTCGCAATCCGGATCTGACGCACAATCCTATCAATCTGGAACATGAACAACTGGGACTTCGCCGGTTGAAGAGCCCGTCTCCCCTCCTGCCGAGACACACCGGCTTCTCCGCACCGCAATGTGGCTCATCGTTCTGGTATTAATGGCGCCGATCCTGTTTTTGACGGGCCGTTTTTTTCTTTCCAATAATTGGTTGAGTGGTTGGCAAATTATCGGCGAGACGCTTGGTGGAAGCGTCTTCTGGAGCGCAGTGACGGTCGGATTTCTCGCGCAAATTGTGGATGGCGCCTTGGGCATGGCGTATGGCGTTGCGACGATCACGTTTCTGCTGGCGACGGGCGCCAGCCCGGGCACGGCAAGCGCCAGCGTTCACATCGCGGAGATATTCACAACCGGAGTTTCGGGCCTCTCCCACGCCAAATTCGGCAATGTAAATAAGCAGCTGTTTGTACGCTTGCTTACCGACACAGGGCCCATCATCGTGGGTTTGGTATTCGGAGGTCTTTTTGCCGCACCATTCGCGGCGGTGCTATGCAAGAAACTTCACGCACGAACGTTATTAATACTGGTGGGAACGTTGATCATCATTACAAGTCTTTACAATCTTTCCCGGGCGATAGCTGTGTAGGCGAAGGCAGCTAACCTTAAAAGGCAATTAGCGGGTTTATAGCGAGGCTGCATTGTAGCTGACCGTAAACATACGATCTTCACAACCGGTCCTTGATTAAAGTAGAATAAATGCCGTTGTTCAAGTCATTCCCGGGTTGAACTTCAAATTTTTTGTGACAGAAGGAGCTTCTTACTCACTGATACAAGTACTTTGAGTACGCAAGAGCCATAAAGTCGTCTTCACAAAATTCCCACATCCACGCGATGTTTTCTTGACATGTATTATGTTAGTTTTCTGGCGTGAATTCATTCTTGGTATTTTTAAGTCGATATACGCGCAGGCGCCGAAGGCAGCATTAGGCTATGAGGGAGTAACGGGGGTTAAATTTCCCGCTCTTTAATGAAATTTTTTGATATCAAACAATATAGAGGGGAAAAATCAGGTGCTGAATAAAATACGGATCTCAACGGCATTAGTGCTATCAAGCTTGGTACTTTCAGGTCCAGCCACGGCTCAACAGTTTGCGGATGATGTGCAGGATTTTGCAGCATGGGGCAACATCACGGCTACGGGAAATTTTAGCTCTCTCAATCCAAACAACCCTACCTTAGCAAAAGTGAAGTGGTGGGCGGAAGGTCAGGGGCGCTTCGCCGACGACGCATCGAAATTTTCCCAAGCCATCGTGCGTCCCGGGATCGGTTATCAGCTTACACCTACCACCAGTGTGTGGGTGGGATACGCCTTGACACCAACCACAACTCCCTATGTCTAGAATACGTTCGATGAGC
>JBKJYB010000159.1:0-12632 GCA_046716045.1 Nitrosospira sp. | reverse complement strand
CCTGTCCCGCCTCGAGCCTCGGTCGAGAGACAGCATCCCACTAAATTATCGCAGTGCATATTGGTTTATTTGTTTAAAGCCAATATAAACCTAAATCCATTTGGAATTCCATTTCCAGCAAACTTGCGTGATGGCCGTTCGGTATGATAGGTTGACAAAGACTTGGTTGACCATATCGCAATTGTTCATATTGTTTATGGTGTACTTAACAAAGGTGGAAAATGATAGCTAAATATATTCTGGTGGCGCTGTTTGGATTGTCTACCGCCGCCTCGGCACAAACACAAGTATTGCCTGATTTCACCAGTATGGTTGAAAAAGAGGGAGCTGCCGTGGTGAATATCAGTACCGTACAAGCACCCAGCATGGCCGGTAACCGGAGTTTTCCGGGCATGCCGAATATTCCGGAAGATGACCCATTCTTTGAATTTTTTCGTCGCTATATGCCTCCCCAAGGCGCTCCTCGGGATTTCGAATCAAAGTCAATGGGTTCAGGCTTCATCATTACTTCGGATGGCTACATCCTGACCAACACACACCTCGTGGATTCCGCCGAGGAAATTACCGTGAAGCTTACCGACAAGCGCGAATTCCGCGCCAAGCTGATCGGGGCCGACCGCAAGACCGATATAGCGCTCCTCAAAATCGATGCCACCGGTTTGCCCAAGGTGACGCAAGGCGACCCAAACAAGCTCAAGGTTGGTGAATGGGTGGTGGCAATCGGCTCGCCTTTCGGATTTGAGAACAGCGTAACCGCCGGCATCGTCAGCGCTAAAGGTCGTTCGCTGGCGCAAGAGAATTTCGTGCCATTTATTCAGACTGATGTGGCAATTAATCCCGGTAATTCCGGAGGTCCGCTATTCAACATGAAAGGTGAAGTGGTAGGCATCAATTCGCAAATTTACAGCCGTACCGGCGGCTTCATGGGATTGTCATTCGCCATCCCCATTGATGTAGCCACGGATATTTCGAACCAGTTGATCGCCCACGGCAAGGTGAGCCGCGGCAGAATCGGCGTACTGATCCAGGAGGTGACCAAGGAACTCGCGGAATCCTTCGGATTGCCCAAACCCAATGGCGCGCTGGTTGCATCGGTGCAAAAGGATGGTCCCGCGGATAAGGCTGGCATCGAAGCAAGAGACGTCATTCTGAAATTCGACGGCAAACCCGTAAACGCCTCAGGCGATTTGCCGCGTATCGTGGGTTCCAGCAAACCGGGATCGAAGGTACAGGTACAGGTATGGCGGAATGGCTCCACCAAAGAACTGACGGTAGCGGTGGACGAAGTCGCACCGGAGGAGAGAGTTGGGGGTCGCGGCGGTAAGCGGGGCAAGGCAGCCGACACAGCCAATCGCATCGGGCTGAGCCTAAGCGAACTTACCGCCGAGCAAAAGCAACAGCTGGAGATAGAAAACGGCCTGCTGGTGGAGGATATGGTGCCAGGCATCGCCAGCCGCGCCGGCGTTCGCCCGGGCGACGTGATACTCAGCATGAATAACCAGGACGTCAAAACCGTCGAGCAGCTCAATCAGTTGCTCAACAAAATTGAGAAGGGACGCAACGTCGCGTTACTGGTAAGACGCGGCGATACCGCGACTTTCATCACGATGAAACTTAATGGCGACAATAAGTAGCGTGCCTGCTTCCGATCCTCCGGTGGAACTGATTGTGTACAGCCGGGAGCATTGCCATCTTTGTCATGACATGATCACCGCCCTGCGGGCATTGCAGGCGCGGCTTTCTTTCCGGCTCGAAGTGGTGGATGTGGACAGCGACACCGATCTCAGGTCACGTTATGGCGAACGCGTCCCCGTATTAGTGTCGGGAGGACAGGAAATTTGTCATTATCATTTTGATCCTGTCGCGCTAGCCCGGATACTTCCCCAGATCGCGCAATAATGACGGGTTTTGCGAGTAAATTCGCGTATCTCATCCAAGTCAATAGCCGGATTTATTGCCTGAAAAAGCGGCAAAATATGGATCGGCTAGATGCTTTTGCTGATTTCCTTTAAAGTCCGGCGGGTTGCTAGATGCTTATTTCGCCAAAATTCGCTAAAATGCACACTTCTTGATTAAAACAGGGCTGCCGGATAGGGGCAGAACTTGCGGGGGTTGAGCCACAAGCTTTTTAAAGGGCACAGCATGTGCCCTTTTTAGTTGTCTCCCGCGCCACCCGGCCAACACCTTTTTTGATTATCCCGCCTCTGATCCATGATCCTAAATTCGGCAGTTGACCGCTCATTTTTCCATTTAATGACCCGTAATGGCTTTTTCCTTCACTTGCTCTTTACCTTTATGGTGAGTTCGCTACCGTCCAACTGCCGGACTTAGGATGATGCAAAACATTCGTAATTTTTCCATCATTGCCCATATCGACCATGGTAAATCCACCCTGGCGGATCGTATCATCCATTTATGCGGGGGCCTTTCAGACCGCGAGATGGAGGCGCAGGTACTGGATTCCATGGACCTGGAGCGCGAGCGCGGAATTACCATTAAAGCACAGACCGCCGCCCTGGAGTATAAGTCGCGCGATGGTAAGGTATATTTGCTGAACCTGATCGATACGCCCGGGCACGTGGATTTTTCCTACGAAGTATCACGTTCTCTCGCCGCCTGCGAGGGCGCGCTCCTGGTGGTGGATGCATCACAAGGCGTGGAAGCCCAGACCGTTGCCAATTGCTATACCGCGATCGAACAGGGTGTGGAAGTGGTGCCGGTATTGAACAAGATTGATCTGCCCTCAGCCGAACCGGAACGCGTAATCAAGGAGATAGAAGATATCATCGGCATAGATGCCCAGCATGCGCTGCACGCCAGCGCCAAAACCGGCGTTGGTGTGGAAGATATTCTGGATGCGGTCATCGCACGCATTCCCGCACCGAAGGGAGACCCCGCCGCGCCGCTGAAAGCGCTGATTATCGATTCGTGGTTTGATAACTACGTCGGCGTAGTCATGCTGGTGAGGGTACTGGATGGGGTACTCAAGCCCAGGGACAGAATATTGCTCATGGCCAGCAAAGCCGTTCACCTGTGTGAGCAGGTCGGTGTGTTCACGCCCAAATCGAAAAACCGGGAATCGCTGAGTGCCGGCGAAGTCGGCTTCATCATCTCCGGCATCAAGGAATTGAAATCCGCCAAAGTGGGCGATACCGTAACCTTGGCGGACCGTCCCGCCGCCCAGCCGATGCTCGGTTTTAAAGAAATAAAACCCCAGGTATTCGCCGGACTTTACCCGGTGGAATCCAACCAGTACGATGCTTTGCGCGATGCGCTGGAGAAACTCAAACTCAACGATTCATCCCTGCAATATGAGCCCGAAACGTCGCAGGCGCTGGGTTTTGGTTTCCGCTGCGGCTTTCTCGGCCTGCTGCATCTGGATATCGTACAAGAGAGGCTGGAACGTGAATACGACATGGACCTCATCACCACCGCGCCCACAGTGATATATCAGATAGTGATGCGCGACGGAACGATAATGGAAATTGACAATCCATCGAGAATGCCCGATCTCTCCAAAATAGAGGAAATCCGCGAACCGATCATTACCGCCACCATACTCGTTCCACAGGAATATGTGGGATCGGTCATTACGCTTTGCATCAGCAAGCGCGGGATACAGAAAAATATGCAATATATGGGCAGGCAGGTGATGCTGACCTACGAAATGCCGCTCAATGAAGTTGTCATGGATTTTTTTGACAAGTTAAAATCCACCAGCCGCGGTTATGCCTCGCTGGATTATGAATTCAAAGAGTTTCGCGCTTCCGATCTGGTCAAACTGGATATCCTCATTAATAGCGAAAAAGTGGATGCGCTCTCGCTGATCGTGCATCGCGCCAATAGTCAGTACCGGGGACGGGAACTTGCGCAGAAAATGCGGGAACTGATTCCGCGGCAAATGTTCGATATCGCGGTACAAGCCGCCATCGGCGCACACATCATTGCCAGGGAAAGTATCAAGGCATTGCGAAAAAACGTGCTCGCCAAGTGCTACGGTGGCGACATTTCCCGTAAACGCAAGCTATTGGAAAAACAAAAAGCGGGGAAAAAGCGAATGAAGCAAGTCGGCAACGTTGAGATTCCGCAGGAAGCTTTTCTAGCAATTTTGCAAGTGGGCGATAAGTAGCGAGTAAGTGCGGCACCGAACATCATCCATATAAAGAAGAAGGAATAAGGAATGAATTTTCCTCTCATCATGCTGGTATTGCTGGTAATTACCGGCGGCATTTCGTTGCTTGATCGCTTTGCGCTAAGACGCCACCGTGCGCCGGAGGCCCAGGGCCCGTGGTGGGTGGAGTACCCGAAAAGTTTTTTTCCGGTCATTCTTATCGTATTCTTTTTACGCTCTTTCCTGGTAGAACCTTTCAAGATCCCATCGGGCTCTATGATTCCGACTCTACTGGTGGGGGACTTTATCCTGGTCAACAAGTACACCTATGGCATCCGCCTGCCGGTCGCGAATGCCAAGATAATGGACATAAACGAGCCCAAGCGAGGCGAAGTGATGGTGTTCCGTTACCCCGAGAATCCGTCGATGGACTACATCAAACGCATCATCGGCGTACCGGGGGACACGGTCATTTATCGTAATAAACAACTGAGTATTAATAATATCCCAGTGAAGATGGAACCGGATGGTGAGTACACCTACATAGAATCCGGTTTGAATTACGTTTATAGCCGGCGCTTTCGTGAATCGGTGGGCGAACAAAGCTACAGTATCCTTATCAACCCGGAAGTTCCCGATATGCATGTTGCCGGGGTGCATCCGTTCCCGCAACGCGAAAATTGCTCTTACAATGACAGTGGATTTACCTGCAAGGTGCCTGAGGGAAATTATTTCACCATGGGCGACAACCGCGATAGTAGCAGCGACAGCCGGTACTGGGGATTTGTCCCGGAACGCAATATTGTCGGCAAGGCATTCATGATCTGGTGGAACTTCAGCGACCTGAGCCGCATTGGATTATCCATTAAATAGCGGGAACCAAAAACGTCTAACCAATCATGTCGCGTTCGCTCTTTACTCTTCAGCTTGAATTCCGCAGGTGGGCAGGTTGGCGAATGAGCCTGCCTGGAATATTTGACTTTTAGAATCTCTGTCGCTTATCAGTAGATGGCCAGCAATATACTTTGCCGAAAAATCGGCTATTCCTTCAATCATCCGAAGCTGCTGTATCAGGCGCTGACTCACCGCAGCCATAGCCTGCCGCACAATGAGCGCCTTGAGTTCCTTGGCGACAGCGTGCTCAACTGCGCGGTCGCCGGGTTGATATTCAGGCATTTCCCTGACCTTACCGAGGGTAATTTATCGCGAGTGAGGGCCAATCTTGTCAATCAGCAGGCGCTAGCTGAATTGGCGCAAACACTTGAATTGGGGGGGGTGATAAGATTTGGTGAAGGGGAACTCAAAAGCGGCGGAGATCAGCGTCCCTCGATTCTCGCCGATACGCTGGAGGCGGTGCTGGGAGCAATTTATCTTGATGGAGGTTTTGCGGAAGCCGAGAAAGTCGTCGTTAGTCTCTTCACACCCCTGCTGCACGGATGGGATCCGCAGACGCTGGGCAAAGACCCCAAGACTCTCTTGCAGGAATATCTCCAGAGCCGCAGGCAGGCCCTTCCGCAATATTCTGTTATCGCCACCACGGGCGAAGCTCACCAGCAGCAATTTCAAGTGGAGTGTGTGGTTCCGAAACCACCCATTCGCACGATGGGAACAGGCGCCTCTCGGCGCAGCGCCGAGCAGGAAGCAGCCAAACAAGCCTATGAGCAGATCCACTCCCAAGATTAGGCGATTGCGGATGAAACGAAGAATTCCTACTATTTTTCTCATGACAACCTCATTGTTTTCCACCGGTTGCTCTCAGCGATGACCACCGATCCTGATTATCGTAGCGGCTATGTCGCCATCGTAGGACGCCCCAACGTCGGGAAATCCACACTGCTCAATAATCTGGTCGGCCAGAAGGTCAGCATTACTTCAAAAAAATCGCAGACCACCCGTCATCGCATCAACGGCATTCTCACCGATGCACAATCCCAGTTTATTTTTGTCGACACTCCCGGTTTTCAGACGCAGCATACGAATCGTTTGCATAGCGCGATGAACCGAAGCGTTATCCAGAGTTTGCGGGATGTGGATGTGATAATACTGGTGATCGAGGCGTTGCGTTTCGATGATCGTGACAAGCTCGTGGCAAAACTCTTGCCCGTCATGGATAGGCCGGGCAAACCTGTAATCCTCGCCATCAACAAGGTAGACCGGCTGGCCGACAAATCCCAGCTGCTTCCATTTCTTGAAAAAATGGCAAAGGAATACGCATTCGCGGCGATCATTCCGTTGAGCGCGGAGAAAGGAACACAACTACCGGACCTGATACGCACAGTCCGGTCGTATTTGCCGCAAAACCCGCCATTGTTCGATGAAGATAAAATCACCGATCGCAGTGAGCGATTTATTGCCGCTGAACTGGTTCGAGAAAAACTGTTTCGCCTGTTGGGGGAAGAAATCCCCTACTCCACCAGCGTCATCATCGATCAATTCACAATGGAGGGCGAACTACGTAAAATTCATGCCTCCATTATTGTAGACAAGCCTAATCAGAAAGCTATCGTCATTGGCAAGGATGGAGAAAAACTCAAGCTGATCGCCACGCAAGCGCGCAAGGACATGGAACAAAATTTCGGCGGCAAAGTATATCTCCAGGTCTGGGTGAAAGTGAAAAGTGGCTGGGCCGACGATGCGCGGGCATTGAAAAGCCTGGGGTATGAGTAATCCCCCGCTGCCGATAAAATAGTGATTGCGGATAAACAACAGCAAGATGCCCAGCCCGCATTCGTGCTGCATGCCTATCCCTACCGTGAAACCAGTCTTGTGGTGGAGACTTTCACTCGCAGCTTCGGCAGGGTGCCGCTTGTGGCGAAAGGGGCCAAGCGCCCCAGATCCGCGCTCAGGGGATTATTGCGGGCATTTCAGCCTCTGCTGCTGACCTGGGGAGGCAAATCCGAATTACGCACACTGCACAAGGCGGAATGGCAAAGCGGCCAGATGCCGTTGCAGGGGACGGCTCTGATCTGCGGTTTCTACCTCAACGAACTGCTCGTGCGGCTATTACATCGCGATGATCCCCATGAACAATTATTTGCATACTATCAGGAAACGCTGGAGGCATTGAGTACCGAGAAGGATTACATTCCCATCCTGCGGCGCTTCGAGCAGCGCATGTTGCAGGAATTAGGCTACGCCTTGACGCTCGATCATGACGTCGCATCCGGCAAACCCACGGACCCGGATGAAGGCTACTGTTATGAAATCGAATGCGGACCGGTGGCATGGGATGAAAGCAACCCCGGCCACGGCTTGCGACTGGACGGCAAAACCCTGCTGGACATGGAACGAGGCGATTACTCGAATGCCGCGACCCGGCAACAAAGCAAGGCACTCATGCGCTACATACTCAACCACTATCTCAACGACCAGCCGCTGCACACGCGGCAATTACTGAAAGATCTCCAGCAATTATGATGCTGCCATCTTTGTGATTGAACCTGAATCCGGCAGTTGACCACTCATTTGTCGGTCTAGCACTATGATTGGTAGAGAATTTTTGTGCCACTTGATTCTCACCTTCTGGGTGAGTCCGCTATGGGGCGGATTGCACAGTTTTTGCGGCACATGGCTGCGTTGTTCGCAACGCCTTGGAATGAAACGGCGCCCCGAAGCGTCGCACGAGGGGCCCCGCGAAGCGGGGATCGGGCAGCGTAGGGGATGCCGCGATCGCGTTCCACGTGCATGGGGCGCCCGCATCCCGCTTCGGGGTCGCACCTTCCTGCGGAAGGCACTGCTCCGCCCTGCGCGGTCGCATTCCGCGTCGTTGCGTCTTGCCCTGCACCCCAGAAACCGCACACTTCACCCCATCCAACTACCGGATTTAGGTTGAATCTGCTTCCGACCATGACTCGCCGGGCTGCCTGATACTGTGCCTGCGATGTCATTGCGCAACTCCGGTATTTTGGGCAAATTGGCAGACCGATTTCTCTCCAGAATTTCAAAAATTCCCATCCCCAGCAGCATGGCCGCTACAAACACCATCCCTTTGACACTGCCGCTTCCGAGCAAAACCAGCGCCGGACCGGGACATATACCCGCCGTACCCCAGCCAATGCCAAATGCAAGACTCCCCAGAACCAGCCGCTTGTCGATCACCCGCGAAGCGGGCAGATTCATTGAGAGTTCCAGGTAACTGCGCTTACGCCTGCGGGCCATGGCAAACGCCACAGAACCGACGGCAATTGCGCCTGTCATCACCAGTGCGAGCGAAGGATCCCATGCTCCCGCGATATCAAGAAATGACAGAACCTTATCAGGGTTTGCCATCCCCGCAAGGATAAGCCCCATCCCAAAGATCAGACCCGATACCAATGCGATGATGTTGACCATCCTGATTTCCTCCTCGACCCTATATCTGAAAAACGTGCCGAATGACATAAACAGTGGCACAGCCTGTCCCCATAAAAACCAGGGTTGCAATAATGGAACGCGGCGACAGGCGCGATATCCCGCACACACCATGCCCGCTGGTACAGCCGGAACCATAACGCGTGCCTATTCCGACAACTAAACCAGCCACTGCCATCATGGCATAGCTACCATCAATACGAATGGCGGGCAGGCTCAGAAACAGTTGCCAAACTAGCGGCGCGGCGACAAGGCCTGATATAAAAGCAATACGCCAGCCCATATCGCCCTTCCGCATCTTGAACAACCCTCCCGCGATGCCGGAAATTCCCGCAATCCGTCCATTAAAAAGCACCAGTAATGCTACTGCCATACCTATGACTACACCCCCTGTCAGCGCAGACCATGGGGTAAACTGACTCCAATTGATCAACATTTATCCTTCCCCTCGCCGTAATATGTTCAACCTAAATCCGGTAGTTGGACAGGGTGGAGTGTACGGTTTTTGGGGTGCGGAGCAAGGCGCAACAACGCGAAATAGTTATTCCATTTCAAGGCGTTGCAACGCCGCCATGCGCCATAAAAACCGTGCGATCCGCCCTGTAGCGGACCCACCCAAAAGGTGAGCCTCAAATAACACAGGAAATCTTTATGAATCATAGAACTAAACTCATGAATGAGCGGTCAACTACCGGATTTAGGTTCAATGTCCCTTTCCTTTTATAAGCCACCCTCACCCTATACTACCAGCACGTCGCAACCCGCATCCTGAATCACTTGTTTGGTGACGCTGCCAAGCAGCATATTTTCCCACTCTGATTGTCCGTGCTTGCCGACGACGATCAAATCAGGTTCGAGCAATTTTGCTCTTTCCTTGATGACGGTGGATACGCGGCCGAATTCCACAATGTGGGACAATGAGACGCCCGCGGCGTCCCATTCGGAGACAAATTGCCGCATCTCCACACCCTTTTCCGCTTGCATTTCAGCGCCGTAAATTTGAATCTGCTGGTCACTCACTCCCGCAAAAAGCAGTTTGCCTTCGAATGGCACCTCAAATGCGTGCAGGACAACAATATGCGCGTGCGGCGCAGTATTCATGGCAAATTCCATCGCGCGCCGGGACGATTCGGAGAAATCCACCGGTATCAGTATCTGCCGGTACGGTACCTGCGGTTGCCGTTTGACAATCAACAGCGGGCAGGCCAGCGTGCGCACGACCTTATCGACGGTGGAACCGACAAACAGTTCCTGCATCAACCCCCCGCTGTGAGCCCCCAGCACGACCAGCTCAGCATTTAGAAGCTTGGCGTAGCGGACAATCTCGGTGTGGGGGCGGCCAACATTCAATGTTATCGTCGTGACCGGAATCTGGTAACTTTCGGAGAGTCTGTGTTCAATCTCACCCATCTGCTGGCGAGACGATTCCATCAGCCGCCGTTCCGTGTCCAGGAGAGGCTCGGTCAGGTTACGCAGGGATTCCAGCGCCAGACTATCGATGACATGCAGCAGATCCAGCGATTCGCTACCCAGCTCGTGCGCCAGCATGGCGGCGCGCGCTTCCGCTTGACTCGCAAACGGGGACATATCGGTCGCGACTACTATCCGTTTTATTGGCAACATAATAGGCTTCCTTTAGTAATGGTTTCGGTATTGATGATGCCGGGCGATCGTACTCAACTCACATAAAAATGCGCCTCATGCCCAAATCCTCATGCTCCAGATTGTGGCAGTGATAAAAACGCAGGCCGATATAGTCGATTTCGTCGCCTGACATGACTAATACCGTGTCTTTCCAGCTACCCTGGCGAAATCCCCACTCTTGGGGTTCATGACGACTCAATTATAGGATACAGCTTTTACCGCGGAAGTTACTTTTCGCACCAGAATCCAGCCTCCCGCGTTACATTAAGTAAGTTGTCCGCTTACACGGGCTATTATAGTATAGTGAGTTTTGGTTTCAGACTCGCTCCATACATCCCTGCTCTTGTCACGACTATCACCGCCGCATACGACAATTACTAAGAGTTGCAACCATTATGATCGAACTGGGCGTCAACATTGATCACGTCGCGACACTGCGGCAGGCGCGGGGCACAACTTATCCCAGCCCTGTGGAAGCGGCAAAGGTCGCGGAATCAGCCGGAGCGGATGCGATTACGCTGCACCTGCGCGAAGATCGCCGCCATATCCAGGATGCGGATGTGGAAATTCTACGGAATTTGCTTAAGACCCGTATGAATCTGGAGAGCGCCGTGACCAGCGAAATGATAGATTTTGCGCTACGCATCAGACCTCAGGACGTTTGTCTGGTGCCCGAGCGCAGGGAGGAATTGACCACCGAAGGAGGACTCGACGTAGTGCGGCATTTCGAACAGGTGAAGCGGGCCTGCGGCAGGTTGGCCGAGGCAGGCATTCACGTATCGCTATTCATCAATGCCGACCTTGCTCAGATCGATGCCGCGGTGCGGACTGGCGCGCCGGCAATCGAGATCCACACGGGTCACTATGCCGATGCGAAAACCGCGGGCGAGCAGCAGAACGAGCTGGAACGAATTCGCGTTGCGGCAAGGGAAGGCATTGGCCGGGGACTGAAGGTCAACGCCGGGCACGGATTACATTATCATAATGTCCAGCCCATCGCGGCGATAACCGATATATCCGAGCTTAATATCGGCCATGCCATCGTTGCCCATGCGCTATTTGTCGGCTTCGAACAGGCTGTGCGAGAAATGAAAAAATTGATGCTGGAAGCGCGCAAATGATTTATGGAATCGGCACCGATCTGGTGGAACCTTCGCGCATTGCGCGCTTGCTCGAAAAATATGGTGAACGCTTTGCCAAACGATTGCTGACAGACGAGGAATGGCCCGAATATATCAAGAGCGGTCAGCCTGCCATGTTTCTGGCCAAACGTTTCGCCGCCAAGGAAGCCCTTTCCAAAGCAATCGGTACGGGGATGCGCTATCCAGTGAGTTTGAGCCATATCGGGATAACCCATGACCATCTGGGCAAACCATATTTTGCCTTTCACCCCGCGTTGAGTGCGCTGGTCAAAAACGAAGGTATCACCAGCCACCATCTTTCCATCAGCGATGAGTTGAACTTGGCCTGTGCTTTTGTCGTTCTAGAAAAATAATGGGCACTATAAATCCAAATTTCGTCGAAATACTGCGTTCCTCAGTTGGCAAATAAGCTTACTTAGAACTTCGAATTTATAGGACACCTAATGTCGCTCGGACCCATCATGCTCGACATCGAAGGCACGCAGCTTACTGCCGGCGATAAGAGTAGACTGCTGCATCCGCTGGTTGGCGGGGTAATCCTGTTCACGCGCAACTACTCGTCGCTTGAGCAGCTCATGCAACTCACCGCCGGGATTCACGCACTTCGTACCCCGCCGCTCCTGATCGCGGTGGATCATGAGGGTGGAAGGGTACAGCGTTTTCGTGCAGATTTCACGAGGCTGCCGCCCATGCGCGAACTGGGAAAAATATGGGATGAACATCCCGGCAAGGCACGGAATCTGGCGCAGCAGACAGGCTACGTACTGTCGGCGGAATTGCGCGCCGCGGGCATAGACTTGAGCTTTACGCCGGTGCTGGACATGGATCACGGACAGAGCTGCGTCATCGGTGACCGCGCTTTCCACCACAAACCGCAAGGTATCGCCGAACTGGCTCATAGCCTGATGTCCGGACTAAAGCTGGGCGGCATGGCGGCGGTTGGAAAACATTTTCCGGGGCACGGTTATATTCAGACGGATTCCCATGTTGAGGTGCCGGTAGACGAACGCGCTTATCCGGATATCGAAAAAAGTGACCTGGTTCCGTTTCGCAAAATGATTGGCTTCGGACTCGCCGGCATCATGCCGGCGCATGTCATTTACCCCCAGGTGGATACGCGTCCCGCCGGTTTTTCCGAGATATGGTTGAAAAAGATCCTGCGTGGTGAGCTGGACTTCGAAGGTTGCATTTTCAGCGATGACTTGAATATGGCAGGCGCGGCGGTTGCCGGCAGCATGCTTCAACGCGCGGAAAGCGCGTTGCATGCGGGTTGCGACATGATACTGATATGCAACAACCCGAAAGCGGTGGATACATTGCTGGCGGAACTGCGTTGGGATATTCCGGCCATCAGCGTCGTACGCCTCGCCCGTATGCGCGGACGG
>JBKJYB010000158.1:0-4483 GCA_046716045.1 Nitrosospira sp. | reverse complement strand
CAGAGACCCGAACCTGTCCTCTCAACTCCGCCGCTTTCCCCGCCATGATTCACCCCCGGTATAATCTGCGTACCGAAGAAGTATAATGGGAATTTCGTTAAGTGAACAGCATTGGGGACAGACCACGATTGCACCAGCAGCCACGGCAGCAAGCGCCCAGTCATGTTATCCGTGATGGTTTAGATTTGTGAAGGCGGCGGGTTCCCCGGCCTCGCCTGGAAGGGCAGCACCTTGATCTCCCCCTCTCGCTTGCGGGCTTGAGCTATCTCGAAGCTGTTCTGCATCCGCATGAGTGTGTCCATCGAGACACCAAAAGCCTTTTCGATGCGAAGCGCCATTTCCGACGACAGCGAAGCGCGCTCGTTGAGGAAAGCGGACAGCGCGGGGCGCGTCACCCCTAGCGCCTGTGCCGCGCCAGTTACCGAAAGCCCAAGAGGCTCGATAATCTCTGTTTTTACGAACCCGCCGGGATGGGTCGGATTTTTCATGCGGATTCCCTGCATTGCGTTCATGATCCACCTCCTTAGTGGTAGTCTTCATAATCGAGATCGATGATCTCAACTCCGGTTTGCTCGATGCGAAACGTCATGCGCCAATTTTTGGTCACGAAAAGACTCCATGTGCCTTTACGGTCTCCGGTAAGCGGGTGGGCTTTCCAGCTTGGCACCGTCCGCAGCTCATCCTCTCTCTCCATGTCCTGGAGGAGGGAAACTATCTTGCGGACCTTCGGCACGACCGCTGGTTGAAGGCCGGAGGCGTCGTCATCCTCGATAAATCGGCGTAATCCCTTATGGATTACATTTCTGATCTTCATAGCCGATGTTATTCGAGTGAGTGTAGCGTGTCAAGCCACACATTACATAAGTGACCTTATTGGGTGCTTATTTGGACGGATAGGGGTGGGGGACTCGAATTCCACAGGTCTTGTGTGCGGCTCTACAGATTCATACCAGCTACAGCTTTAACTGCCGTCCCGGTGGGCGTTTGGGGGTGCAGACAATCTCTTTATCGTGCCGCCATCCAACTTCCGGACTTAGGATTATTCATACCGCAGCGCCTCCACCGGTTTCAACGCCGCCGCCTTTCTGGCCGGATAAAAACCAAAAAATATCCCTACTGCGGAGGCAAAGGCGAACGCCAGGGCAACCATGCCGAATGTGATCACCACCACCATATCCGTCGCTCGACTCACGGCCCAGGCGCCGACGATGCCAATGGCAACCCCTGCGAGACCGCCCAAGATGCAGATAACCAGCGCCTCCAGCAGAAATTGCATGAGGATGGCGCGGCGGTTGGCGCCGATGGCCATGCGGATGCCAATTTCGCGGGTACGCTCGGTTACCGACACCAGCATGATATTCATGATGCCAATGCCGCCCACCAGCAATGATATGGAAGCGATGGAGCCCAGCATAATGGACATGACCTTGGCCGCACCTGTTGCTACGGCGGCAAGAGCCGCCATGTTACGCACGGTGAAATCGTTTTCCGTGCCTTCAGTAATGCGATGGCGCTGGCGCAACAACTGGTTGATTTCGGTTTCGGCTTCATCCATCACTTCGGCCGACCGGCCTTGTACCATCAGAAAACGTATTGTTCCGGGAAACTGGTTGCCAAAAATTTGGCGCTGTCCGGTTGTAATGGGGATAAATACGGCGTCGTCCTGGTCGCGTCCGTCCAGACTTTGCCCTTTGGGGGCGAGGACGCCTGCGACCAGAAAGGGGCTGTTCTTGATGCGCACTGTCTTCCCGGTTGGGTCTTCATCACCGAAAAGATTTTGGGCGGTTATTTGACCCAGAATGACAACCCGCGTGGCGGAACGCAAATCGGTCTCGGTAAATAATGCGCCACTTTCCGCAGGCCAGTCACGCACCTTGAAATAATCCGGCGTAACGCCCGTGACAGAGGTACTCCAGTTATTCGCGCCATAGTTGAGTTGCGCCGTACTGGTGATGAGCGGCGCCGTCGCCTTGATCGAAGGCAGATGGGCGATGGCTAGCGCATCGCCCATCGTCAGGGTTTGCACGCTGCCGGCGCCGGAACGCAGTGCGCCGGAAGAGGTCGCGCCGGGTACGACGATGAACAGATTGCTGCCCATCGAGCTGATGGCCTGATTCACCGTGGTCTGCGCGCCTTGACCCACCGCGAGCATCAATACCACCGCCGCCACACCAATGATCATGCCTAGCATGGTCAGGCCGGTGCGCAGGCGGTTGAGCCGCAGCGCCCGCAGCGCCTCGCCGATGATTGCGAGAAGGCTCATGCGGGCGCCTCGCCATCATGCACCATTCTTCCGTCCTGTAGGCGAACCAGCCGCCGGGTGCAGGCGGCGATGTCGTCTTCGTGCGTGACAAGCACAATCGTAATACCCTGCTCGCGATTGAGCTGCTCGAAAATCGCCATGATTTCACGGCTGGTTTGGGTGTCGAGATTGCCGGTGGGCTCGTCCGCAAGTATCAGTTGCGGGTTGTTGACCAGCGCGCGGCTGATAGCGACGCGCTGCTGCTGTCCGCCGGAAAGCTGGGTGGGCTGATACGCGGCAAACTTCCCCAGGCCGGTCTGACCCAACAGATCCTGCGCACGCTTACGGCCCTCGGCGCGGCTCACGCCGGCGTAGAGCAGCGGGGCCGCCACGTTGTCCAGTGCCGTCATGCGTTTCAACAGATTGAATCCCTGAAATACGAAACCGATGTTGCGATTACGCACACGCGCGAGTTCATCATCCGAAAGCGACGCGATATCGCGTCCGTCGAGCCAATAGTGTCCGCTGGTAGGCGTATCCAGACAGCCAAGCATATTCATCAGGGTGGATTTTCCCGATCCCGAATGCCCCATGATAGCGACGAACTCGCCTCGATCAATAGCGAGATTTACATCGAACAGCACCTGACTATTGACCATTTCGCCCCCTTTGATACCGCTATCCAGACTGTAAGTCTTGCAGAGATTCTCCACCTTGATCAGCGGCTCGCCGGGAACAGGGCGCTGTGGCGGCATCATCAGAACATTCTGAACTTGAGTTTGCTGGCGGATTTATCCTTATCGGCGACATCACGAATGATCAGTTTATCGCCCTCCTTGATTTCTCCCTCCAGAATTTCAGTAAAATTGTTATCGGCAATGCCGATTTTGACGCTGATGGGAATGGGCTTGCTTTCCTCCAGCCGATAGACCACATGCTTCCCCGGTTGCCTGGCAGTTGTCGTCACAGAATCCGAATCGGTCTCGGCTGGTTTATAGCGCAACGCCGCGTTGGGAACCCGCAACACGTCCTTTTTTTGATTGACGGTGAAGCGCACATTGGCGGTCATGCCGGGCAGCAATACCCCGTCATCATTGGATACCGCGACGATGACGTTGTATGACACCACATTTTGCTGAATGGTGGGGTTCAGACGCACCTGTTTTACCGTGCCGGTGAACTCGCGCTCCTGGAAAGCATCGACCGTAAAGTTTACCACCTGGCCGAGATGAAGCTGGCCGATGTCCGCCTCCGCGACGCTGGTGTCGATCTGCATCTGGCGCAAATCTTTGGCGATCTGAAACAACGTAGGTGTCTGGAAGCTGGCGGCCACCGTCTGGCCTATGTCCACGTTGCGCGCGATGACTACGCCGGAAATAGGTGAGCGGATTACACTGTAATTGAGATTGGTACGATCGCGCGCCAGCTGCGCCTCGCTTACCGCAAGCTGGGCGCGCGCCGCTTCCAGTTGTTGTTCGACCGCATCCAGCGCATCGGGAGAAATAAAGCCCTGTTCCACAAGGGCGCGGTTACGGGTCATCTTGTTTTTTGCGAGCTTCAGCGCGGTTCGGCCATTTACCACGTTGGCTTCCGACTGGTGCAACTGTGCTTGAAACAGCGCTGGATCGAGTTCAGCCAGTATTTGCCCTTCCTCGACCCGGTCGTTGAAGTCCGCATAGAGCCTGTATACCGTGCCCGATACCTGGGTGCCGACATTGACCAGCACAACCGGGTTGAGGGTGCCATTGGCGGAAATATTCTGTACGATATCGCCGCGGTCGACGGCCTGGGTTTTGTAGCGTTCCTGCTTCGAGTCGGGTTTCGTTTGCCAGTACCAAAAGCCAATCAAGGCTGATAGCAGTGCCACGATGAGTATAAGTAGCCTGCCGCGGGGAATAAATGCCATACGTCACTCAGAAAGCTCCAGGGCCAGGGTGGGAAAAAATGAAAGCCGAATATTACCTGAGTGTGCGGCGTTTAGAAATCATGCTGATAAATGAGACACCCGATCCGGGAAGCACAACACCGGATGGTCTTTGCCGCATCTTTTTTCCTGAAGGCTAGGAGCATCAATGATACCGAGTTTCATTTTTCTTTCTTCTGGGCCTCGGCCAGGATGCGCAATTCCTTGAGGCGCGCCTCCGCGCTGGATTTCTGGTAGAAGTCACCATCGTCACCTCTTAACGCGATCTGTAGCTGTTCGATGGCGGCATGGACGTTGCCTTGGCGCGTGTAGACTTC
>JBKJYB010000157.1:0-2799 GCA_046716045.1 Nitrosospira sp. | reverse complement strand
CAGGCCCTTGCCTTCGATATCACCAAAATGAAGACCGTATAGTTCATTACTGCGCAGCGTCTCGGCGATGGGATAGTTCTCGAACACAACGATACTGTCGAAAAGAGGCTGCCCGGGCGAGCCCGCCCATCGCTGGATCTCGGCTAGCGATGTATGTTCGTGTTCGCGCAGCCTCACATTGGTGCTTTGCAACAGGGCGAGATGCTCACTCACCGTCAAATCGCTTCGCCGCTCAACCGGAACCGGGATGGTATTGATGAACAACCCGAGAATCTCATCGGATTTTGGTAAATTCGGCGACCTGCCGGCCACGGTAACCCCAAATACAACCGTATCCTTTCCGGTGTAGCGTTGCAAAAGCTGTCCCCACGCAGCCTGTACGAGAGTGTTGAGCGTGACTCGTTCTCGCTGCACGAATGCCTGCAATTTCCCGGTTTCTTCGACACTCAAATGCGTATAGATCTGGGCGTAGCCAGTTCGCTTATCCAAGCCGTCCGCTTTCGCTGTCGTGCGAAAGGCATTCGAAAGCAAGGTTGCGCCCTCGACCTGTTTGAGCTCGGTTTTCCAGAAAGCTTTGGTCGCTTCTGCATCCTGTTGCGCGAGCCAGCGCACATAATCACCATAACCCGGACCCGGTGCGGTAAGGGTTTCGCCGGCATAGGAGCGCAGCCAATCGCTGACAAGCATGGAGTCGCCCCAACCATCCAACAGTATGTGATGCTTCGTCCACACCAACTGATAACAGTTTTCACTCAAGCGGATAAGACTCAGCCGCGCTACCGGAGGGGTGAGGAAATCAAATTCACGCTTCAAGTCTTCGTCCGCGTAAGCGGCAATCCGCGATTCCAGCCCATCCATTCCGCGCCAATCCAACTGAACAACAGGAGTATCAGCCTGCTTGAATATAATCTGCAGCGGGCGTGCCAATCCAGCTTGCCACAAGAAACCCGTGCGCAATACCGGATGCCGAGCGACCATGGCGCGCCATGCGTCCACTAGGCGATCAGGGTCAAGACCCTCCACCGCAACACTGAGCTGGGTCACGTAAAGTCCGGTGCCTGGTGCTTCCAGGGTGTGAAACAGCATCCCTTCCTGAATTGGCGCCAGTGGGTAGATATCCTCGATTTCATTCTCTCCAAACGGCAGCGCGGCGACCGCGTCGACATTCAGATAGTCGTGCAAATAGCCTCTCTCGGGCTTAACCGCCACCACAACAGACTCCTGTACTGGTTCAGCTACCTCCGCCAGCGCGGCGATGGCCTGCCGTTCGAACAATTGCCGGGGGGTGATCTTCCAGCCGGCGCGGCGCGCTTTGGTCACTATCTGCAAGCTGAGTATGGAATCACCACCCAGTTCGAAGAAATTATCATTGCGCCCCACCTGTCCGACACCCAGGACTTCGGCCCAGATGCCCGCCAGCACTTCTTCCACCTCGCCCTGGGGCGCCTCGTAGTTGTTGAAGTGGCCGATGCTGGTAAATTCCGGCTCGGGCAGCGCCTTGCGCTCCACCTTGCCGTTCGGATTCAGCGGCAAACGCTCCAGCGCCACCATCGCCGCCGGAATCATGTAGTCCGGCAGCGCCTTGCCTAGCGCCTCGCGCAGCACGGTATTGTCAATGCTGGCGCCCGCTTGCGGGGAAACATACGCCACCAGCCTGGCACCACTCGGCCCTTCCCCGGCAACCACCACCGCTTCCCTTATCTCGGGCTGCAAAAGCAACTGCGCTTCGATTTCTCCCAGTTCAATGCGGAAGCCTCGAATCTTGACCTGATGGTCCAGCCGCCCCAGATACTCGATCTGTCCATCCGCCCGCCATCTCGCCAGATCCCCCGTGCGGTACAGCCGCCCTCCCTTCTCATCAAAAGGGTCAGCAATAAAACGCTCCGCAGTCAGTCCCCCACGATTGAGGTAGCCGCGAGCCAGCAAGTCCCCCCCTATGCACAATTCGCCCACAACCCCCGGTATGACGGGAGTCAGGTTGGCATCAAGCAAGTAAATACTGCGCCCGGCAAGCGGTTTGCCAATACTCACCTGCATCGGCATGGAATCATCGCTCGAATAACTGCCGCAATCCAGTGCGGTGGCCGTCACGGTTGCTTCGGTCGGACCGTAGGTGTTAAGCAGGGTAATGCCACCAAGCCCGGCGTCACGCCAGGCTTTGATGCTTTCGGGCGACATGGCTTCGCCACCCGCATGCACCTGCCGCAGCCGGCCATAGTCCCGTGGGCCCTGCCTGGCAAAGTCCTGGGCCAGCAAGAACCAGTAGGCGGTGGTGAGATCCGCAACCGTGATGCGTTTATTAATCAGCTCGCGATAGAAGGTGTCACTGTCCCATAGCTGGGGACCGCGCAAGACAATCGCCGCGCCTGTGCATAAGGGCGGGAAAAACTGTTCGATGAAACCATCAAAATTGATGGTGGAAAACAGCAGCATCCGGTCGGCCGCACTCAGCCCAAAGAAGCCGGCCGCTACCTGGGCATGTTCGGTCAGGGCATGATGCGCCAGCCCCACACCCTTGGGTTTGCCAGTAGAGCCGGAAGTATAGATGACATAAACAAGATTGTCGCCGTGCACGGGTATTGCGGGATTGCCTGCCGCTTCGCCGCTCACATCCAGCGTATCCAGTTCCAGCACGTCGCAGTGCGCCGGATGCGGAATACGCGCCCTGATAGGGCTTTGCGTCAGCAGCAAGCCAATGCCGCTGTCCGTCACCATGTAGTTCAGCCGGTCCTGCGGATACTCCGGGTCCAGCGGCACATACGCACCCCCAGCCTTGAGGATCGCCAGCAGACCTACGAT
>JBKJYB010000156.1:0-22227 GCA_046716045.1 Nitrosospira sp. | reverse complement strand
TCTCGCTTCCTGGCTTGGATCGAGCAGGGTATATCAGCTTCCGTTTGGCGAATCTACCAGGAATTTTTCAATTTGCTGGACGCCGGGGTGGTGCTGCAACGTGGACTCCTGGCCACCACGCGGCAGCGCGTCGAGGCCGGCCGAGTTGACTGGCAGTCGGCCAGACGCACCCTCAAGTCCTATCATACCCTCGCGCAGCGTCAGATGAGAGTGGAACTGTTGCATCTGGCAAGGCACGAGCAAAAGGAAACCGACGAGCGCGCGGTTAATGCCGCCGCGCGCTCGAAAGAGTCGTACTAAGAGTACAACGACCCACCCCATGACAACAGGGAATATACGATGCTAACCTCACCCATGCTGCAGAATTCACCAAATAATATACCGTCTTCCGCAGTCAAGAATACTACCCACGCCGCTAATGCCGACGGGGATACACGGATTGCCAGCTTCGGCAAGGCGCTGGCTCAGGAAATGAATGCTAAAGGCGATGCGCCTGAAACCCATTCAGCAAATGGGAATGCAAAGGCAAGCAATATCCCCGAGGATACGGATGCGACTGCCAAGGATTCGAAAAATATGACGGATGCCAAGGATTCAAAGGAATTGGAGGATTTGCAGGGATTGAATAATTTGAAGGATTTGAAGGAATTGGAGAGTTCAAAGGATTTGAAGGATCTGAAGGATCTGAAGGATCTGAAAGGCAGGGCCATTAATAGCCCGGAGATACAGGAACTCAGGGAAACGAAGATCGATATGGCCGCCGCCTCTCCCCAATTGATGGGCCTCGCAGGTATCCTGCACGGTTTGATCACCGCGTACCGACCCGAAGTTCGAGCAGATGCCCGAACCGAAGCTCAGGCCGATACCGGAGCCGAAGCCTTGGCCGCCCGTACATTAACCGATGTACAGACGGATCTGGCAGCTGCCGCTGAGCAGCAGGCCGGCCAGCAGGTCGGTCTTATGGTCATACAGCCCGGCCTGGCCGTTGCGCACCTCGTTAAAGACGAAAGAACTGGAGCATCCGAGGCCGCCGCCGCTGCGGATACCAGCGATCCGATGCCCGGTAACCCCGGTATTATGGTTGCGGCGTCGACTACATCGGCAAGAGCGAAACATGCCTCCGATATCCAGGATATCCGGAACCGGACGGCGATTACGCTGGAATCGGGTGCCAGGCGGGGTGACCCGCAGCAAATGGAATTTGGTGTGTCGACACCCGATCAGTCCATCAACACCGAGGGGCTTGGGAAATCGCCGCTGGAGCTCGCATCCGGCGCACCCAAGGATTTGCCCACGACGGATCTACTCGCCACGGGATCGCCTAATACGCTGGTGCCGCCGGCTGCTGTTCCGGCCGAGCGCGGCGTTGCGCCTGCTGCCGGCGCGTTCGTTCATACCGCACCCGGACTGGAGCCTCGTGTCGGCGCGACCGGTTGGGACAACGCCTTGGGACAGAAAGTCCTGTGGATGGTTTCCAATCAGCAGCAGGTTGCGGAATTGAGTCTTAACCCGCCTGATCTGGGTCCTTTGCAAGTCGTCCTGTCACTCACCAATGACCAGGCCAGCGCGACATTCGTTTCGCAGCATGCCGATGTGCGGCAGGCGCTGGAAGCCGCGCTGCCGCGACTCAAGGAAATGATGGCGGACAGCGGAATTAGCCTGGGCGAGGCCACTGTCAGTGCCGATACCTCGCAACGGCAGGGAGGATTCGAGCAGCAGGATCGCTCCGCCACGCGCCACGGCGGAAACAGGGAAACAATGACCGCACCACATGTCAAGAGCACCGATATCGGCATGAGCCGTATTTCGGGTGGCGGAAACCGGTTGGTGGATACGTTTGCCTAGCAGCCTGCCGGACGTAAAGAATCAGCGGCAAAAGCCGGTTGTAAAAGCATCTGGCCGATCCATATTTCGCCGCTTTTTCGGCCAATAGAGGAGCACGCAGAATTTCCAGCATATGATACTCATGAAATCAATTGCCTGCACCACTTCTAAAGAAAGTGCCAGCACCGCCGTTATCAAGTTATTGCTACTCAAATCATGTTATCGGATTCGGCATGCACAGTACCTACGATTACTGGCTGGTCACGCTATCGCTCGTCGTGGCCACGCTTGCCTCTTATACCGCTCTCGATCTATCGGGCCACATTTCCGTATTGACTCGGCCCAGGCTTCGCCACGCATGGCTCGCCGGTGGCGCAGCGGCAATGGGCATCGGCATCTGGTCAATGCATTTCATCGGGATGCTTGCCTTCTCGCTGCCCATCCCGCTCGGTTACGATTTGGCGACTACCAGCTACTCGCTTCTGATCGCCATGCTGCTATCCTATTCCGTGCTGTATGTCGTCACGCAAACGAAACTGACACCTTTGCGTCTCATCACAGGTGGCACCCTGATGGGCTTTGGCATCTCCGGCATGCATTACACCGGCATGGCCGCCATGCGGATGCACCCCGCCATTCACTACGATCCGGTGTTGTTCGTCACTTCGATTGTCATTGCCATCGCCGCGGCCAATGCCGCCCTGTGGATTGCGTATACGCTCAGTGACGCGGATCAGACCCACTTGATCGCCAAGCGCATCGGCGCCGCTTTTTTGATGGGCATCGCGATTACCGGCATGCACTACACGGGCATGGCCGTCGCCCATTTTCCGCACGATTCGGTGAGCGGCGCCGCCAACGGCATCAATTCGCTATGGCTCGCTACCACGATTATCCTGGTCACATTCGCGATCCTGATCGTGACGCTCATGTTGTCGCGCTTCGATGCGAGGACGAATTTTCTTGTCGGCTCGGTATCTCAGCTCAACGGCCAGATCGTCCGCTTGGCGACATTCGATACGTTGACGGAACTGCCGAATCGATGGACGCTCATGGAGCGGATGGAACGCGCGATTCACGCATCCAGGCACCACCAGAACATGTTTGCCATCCTGTTCATGGATCTCGACGGATTCAAGATTATCAATGATTCACTTGGGCACTCAGCCGGGGATGAAATCCTGAAAGCATTCGCACAGAGGTTGCTGCATTGCGTGCGTGGCGGCGACACGGTCGCCCGGCTGGGCGGTGACGAATTCGTGGTGTTGCTCGAAAACCTTGCGTCCCCGGACGACGCCGCGCAAATGGCGGAAAGCGTGCTCAGTCGCATGCGCCAAGGCCTATGGGCCGATAGCCAGCCTCTGCAGGTAATGCCGAGCATCGGTATTTCCCTGTTTCCACAAGACGGCGATACCGTCGAAGTGCTGCTGAAGAACGCGGACGCGGCGATGTACGAAGCAAAACGTGGCGGGCGTAGTACATACCGCTTTTTCGAGGCGAGCATGAATGAAGCGGCCACCCGTACTTTACAGATCCAACATGCCTTGCACGAAGCACTCAAAGCCGGCTATTTTTCCCTGCATTTCCAGCCAAAATTCCGTGGTGACAATGGCGAGCTGACCGGTGCCGAGGCACTGCTCCGCCTGCACCATCCAGAGCTTGGGCTTTTGCCGCCAATGGAGTTCATCCCGATCGCCGAACGCTCCGGGCAGATTGTCCAGATAGGCTACTGGGTCGTGCGCGAAACCTGCCGGCAAATACGTCGCTGGAGGGAAAGCGGTCTGCCAGCGATCAAGGTGGCAATCAATTTGTCGCCCCGGCAATTGGAGCAATCGGATCTAGTCGCAAAAATGCTGGATATCGTTCGATCCGAACACGTCCCATGCGAACACATCATGTTTGAAATCACCGAGACCGTGGCTATGCAGGACGCGCCCAAAACGACCAATATGATCCGCGAGTTCCAGGAAAACGGCTTCGAAATCGCAATCGACGATTTCGGGACCGGCTATTCAAGCCTTGCCTACTTGCAACGCTTTCGCGCCAAGCAGTTGAAGATAGATCGTTTCTTCACCAACGGCCTGGATGAATATGGTCACGAAGGCAGCGCTATTGTCACCGCGATTATCAAACTCGCCCATTCCCTCGATATGGACGTGGTAGCCGAGGGGGTCGAAACCGCTTCGCAACTCGCAAAATTGAAGGGCATGATGTGTGACGAGATGCAGGGGTTCCTGCTCGGCAAGCCCGTAACAGCGGAAGAGTTCAGCGCGCTACTGCATGGGCAGACGGGCGGGAGTTTGATTATGTTTGAGAAGCGCAGGGCGAGCGCGTAGTGAACCCATCTTGACCGGGATGCAGATTACGCCTGCGGTGTTGGTCGATTGCAACGATTGGCTGCCTACCAATGCGGCAATAGCTCGCCAATTTCATAAATCCTCTGCGTCGACAACTGTTGGCCTTCAAAATCCTCAAAATCTGTCCTCACCCAGTCGCTTTTTCGCTTCGATTCTTCAAGTCCGAGGCTCCTAACCCGGCGTATGTATGCGCCGCACTTTTAGTTCTTCTTTAGTTCTTCTTTAGTTCTTCCAGTTTTTTGCATGGACGACACCTCGGTATCAAATTCCGAGATAACGCCTTTTTCCCCCTCTGTTTTTGGCATTATCCACTTGCAATTGGCTTGATAATTCGTATCACACTATGCAACGGAGCACGATCATGACAAGCAAGGCAAATACGCAGGGCAGGGAAGACAAGGGAACCAGTACGGAAAAAAAATCCGGACGCAAAAAGCTGACGCTGATTATTGCCTCGGCGGTACTGCTGCTCGGAGCCGGGGGCGGAGGCGCAGCCTGGTATATGAGCCGTACCCAGGATGGAACGCAGCCCCAGGCAAGGCAGGAGCCGCCGGTTTTCGTGAATCTGGAAACATTCACCGTCAATCTGCAGTCCGAACACGGTGATCAGCATCTTCAGACCAATTTGACGCTGAAGATGGAAGGCTCCTCAGCGGCCGACTTGATCAAACTGCACATGCCGGAGGTACGTAACCGCGTCCTGCTACTGCTTTCCAGCAAGGCGGCATCACAAATCACGGGTGTTGACGGCAAAAAGAAGCTCGCTTCCGAACTGCTTGCGGAAATAAAACAGCCATCCAGCGAGGACAGTCTTGGGCATGCTGTTCAAAGCGTGCTTTTTACTTCGTTCGTAATTCAGTAGTCATTGGCCGTATCATGAGCAACGATTTTCTTTCGAAGGAAGAAGTGGAGGCCCTGCTAAAGGGCGTTATCGGTGGCGATGCAACCGATGGGGCCAAGCCGGTCTCCGGTTTCCGTCCCTATAATCTGGCGACACAGGAACGTATCGTGCGCGGGCGCATGCCCACGCTTGAAATCATCAACGAGCGTTTCGCAAGGCTCTTGCGCCTTGGTTTATTCAATTTTCTGCGCCGCAGCGCGAATGTCACGGTCGGTCCGGTACGGGCAATCAAATTCAGTGAATTTGTACGCCACCTGGTGGCGCCGAGCAATCTGAATCTGGTTCATGTCAAGCCACTGCGCGGTACATCACTGTTCGTATTCGACCCGACCCTCGTGTTTCTGGTGGTGGACAACCTGTTCGGCGGCGATGGCCGCTTCCACCCTAGCTCAGAGGGCCGCGATTTCACTCAGACTGAGCAGCGTATTATTCAGCGATTGCTTAACCTGGTGTTCGACAGCTATGGCAAGTCGTGGCAACCGGTTTATCCAATCGAGTTTGAATATGTACGGGCGGAAACAAACACCCAGTTCGCGAATGTGGCCACCCCCAACGAAGTGGTCGTGGCCACTACTTTCGAAGTCAGCATCGGTTCCGCAGTGGGAGAAATGCACATATGCATGCCGTATTCCATTCTCGAACCCATCCGCGATCTGCTATCCAGCAGCATGCAGGGGGAGTCGCTGGAGGTGGACAAACGGTGGGTAGGCCGGCTGTCAAAGCAGGTGCAGTCAGCCGAGGTAACGATGCTGGTGGACCTGGCGCACGTGCAGGTTACCCTCGATCAGATACTCAATATGCAAGTGGGCGATGTCATTCCGCTAAATATTCCCGAGCTTGTCACTGCTAGCGTGGATGGGGTGCCGGTAATGGAATGCCGCTATGGTATTTCCAACGGCCAGTATGCCTTGCGCATGGAAAAGATGCTTGGCTCGGCCATTAGCGAATGATGCCCGTCGAACGCCGCAACCTGTCGAAACGACCCTTTACGAATAAACCCGAGGAACTAGACATGCCCGCCAATAAAACGAATGCCGCTCGTATCACAGAGCAGGAAGCTACCGCAGCATCTAGCATTGCCGAAGCCAATGTCGCGCCGGCCCAGATTTTTGAACAATTCGCCGGCACGCAGAAGGTGGAAATCCATAACGATATCGATATGATCATGGATATACCGGTCCAGCTCACCGTCCAGTTGGGACGCACCAAAATCGCCATCAAGAATCTGTTGCAACTGGCGCAAGGCTCGGTGGTGGAGCTGGACGGCCTGGCAGGCGAACCGATGGATGTGCTGGTCAACGGCTATCTCATCGCGCAGGGAGAAGTTGTGGTGGTCAATGAAAAATTCGGCATTCGTCTGACCGATATCATTACCCCGAGCGAGCGCATTCGCAAACTAAACCGTTAAATTTTTTTAAGAAGACCGCAATTGTGATGGATTCATTATGTTGTATCACCCCTATACATTATCCGCAAACCTGCCGGGAACATCGCAGGATGGCGCAGGGACAGTCGGCTCTCATATGGCTGCTTGGCTGTTGCGCGTCTTCAGCCAACGCCGCACCCGCGGGCGCCGCCCCGGTTGCCGACGGTGGCATGCTTCAGGTCATGCTCGGTCTGGGGTTGGTGCTTGCCGTGATAGCCGGCGCCGCGTGGCTGCTGCGGCGTTTTGGCGGGATGCCCCGAGGTGCCGCCAGCGCGGTCCGAGTTATCGGCGGTTCAGCCGTCGGTCAGCGCGAGCGGGTAGTGCTGGTGGAAGTTGCTGATACCTGGCTGGTAATCGGCGTTGCGCCGGGTCAAGTGACGGCATTGCATAGCATGCCAAAGGGGGAAAATGAAGCTATTGGTGACCGTGCAGACGGCGCAGCGGGGACTGACACCCGCTTTTCCGCCTGGTTCAAGCAGGTGATGGAGAAGCGGAATGAAAAATAACAAGGCCATGTCTGTAACCCGCATTGCACTGGGAACGGCGTTGCTTGGGGCATCATTCGTCGCGCTGGCTCAAGCGCCCGGCCTGCCCGCATTCACCAGCACACCTACTGCGGGAGGAGGACAAAACTACTCGTTAAGTCTGCAAACCCTGCTGCTGTTGACAGCGCTTACTTTCCTGCCGGCGGTGCTGCTGATGATGACCGGCTTTACCCGTATCATTATCGTGCTTTCGCTGCTGCGCATGGCGCTCGGTACCCAATCCTCGCCACCCAATCAGGTGCTCGTCGGGCTTGCGCTGTTTCTTACTTTTTTTGTCATGGGTCCGGTGTTCGACAAGATCTATACGGACGCCTATGAGCCCTTTACCAACAGTAAGATTACCCAGACTCAGGCGCTGGAGAAAGGTGCGGCGCCGCTCAAGGCTTTCATGATGAAGCAGACCCGGGAAGCGGATCTGGCGCTGTTCGTCAAACTCTCCGGCCATCCGCAACTGAATGGACCCGAAGACGTGCCATTACGGGTACTGGTCCCGGCTTTTGTCACCAGCGAATTGAAAACCGCATTCCAGATCGGCTTTGCGGTGTTCATTCCCTTTCTCATCATTGATATGGTGGTAGCTTCCGTGCTCATGTCCATGGGTATGATGATGGTATCGCCCGCCCTGGTGGCGTTGCCCTTCAAGCTCATGCTGTTTGTGCTGGTAGACGGATGGCATATGCTGATTGGCTCGCTGGCGGAGAGTTTCTACTAGCAGTCTGCCGGACTTGAAGAATCGAAACGGAAAAGCGGCGAAATATCGACCGGCCGGATTATTGATGGATCATCAAGGAGAAAACTATGACACCTGAAAGCGTAATGACTTTGGGCCAGAAGGCCATGGAGGTGACCTTGATGGTCTCCGCGCCCATGTTGCTGGTAGCGCTGGCAACCGGCCTGCTGGTGAGCATATTTCAGGCCGCCACACAAATCAATGAAATGACTTTATCATTTATTCCCAAGCTCGTGGCGCTGTTCGCAACCATGGTGCTGGCCGGTCCCTGGATGCTCTCTGTAATGGTCGACTATATGCGAGAGGTACTGGAGGGAATTCCCGCGATGGTGGGATAGCGGTAACGATGGCGTATCGCCGCAAGCATTCGATAAACTTAGACCTCCTTGACCTTGTAAATGATCACCTTTAGCTCCGCCGACCTCCACGTCTGGATGACTTCATTCGTGTGGCCACTGGCGCGCATCCTGGCGCTTCTGGCGGCGGCGCCGGTACTCGGAAATGCGGCTATTCCGACGCGGGTGAAAATCGGGCTCGGGGTACTTATCACGCTAATTGTCGCACCCGCTATCGGGCCGCTGCCGAAGGTCGAGCCGGGCTCGCTCGAAGGACTGCTGATTCTCTGTCAGCAGATTATCATCGGGCTGGCAATGGGCTTTACGGTACGCATCGTATTCAGCGCGGTGGAGCTGGCTGGAGAGTTGGCCGCTCTGCAAATGGGGCTGGGGTTTGCCACTTTCTTCAGTCCTCACAGCGACGGCAGCACGCTGGTGGTCGGACGGTTTCTCGGCCTGCTGGCGACGCTCACTTTCCTCGCCATGAATGGCCATCTGATGATGCTGTCGGTGCTGGCCGAGAGCTTCAACGTATTTCCTATTTCCGCGCAACCATTTTCTGCTGGCGGCTGGAGGATGCTGGCCGGCTGGGGCGGCAAGATTTTCGAGGCTGGCCTGGGCCTCGCGCTGCCAGTGGTAACAGCGTTGCTGATCGTCAACCTGGCGCTGGGTATTCTCACCCGCGCCGCGCCCCAGCTGAATATCTTCGCGGTGGGTTTCCCGATCACGCTGATGGTGGGAATGGTGGCACTGATGCTGTCACTCCCTTACTTTATCCCGGTGATCGAACGGTTGGTTACGGAGGCGCTGCAAACCATGCTGGAGGTGGCTCGCGCCGCTACCGGCCACTCATCAGGCAACTCTCCCGGGACTTTGCCGTAATAGCCCCAATTCTCAGATTGAAACTCTACAATCATCGCCTGGATTGCGGATTGCGCGCAAATTGGATTGCTCCCTAGCAGTTTGAGGAATCCGATAACTTGCGGCGGCGCACGGCTACCAGGCTGGCCAGACCGATCCCCAGTAAGCTCCAGGAGGCGGATTCGGGTATTCCGTTTACCGCGAGCATTTGTCCGTTCTGATCCTGGTAAAAATAGTCGCCGAGGGTATGGCCGTTGCCACGGGTAAGTCCGTGGGGAAACAAGCCGCTATCCAGGTTGCAAGCCATAGCTTACGCAATACAGCCAGAAAAAGAGGCTGGCTGTATCGGGGAGGACGTTCAGGACGCCGTGGTGACTTGGCAAGCTTGCTTCCCGGCAACCGGATGGCGTACTTTCGCTGATAACCGCACACCGAGCAGAACTCATCCAGGATCTTGCCCTTGTCAGTACGTTTAGCCTTGCGATAGCCCTTATGTATTGCCTCAAGATAAACCCGTTTCTCATACTTGCCCATGTCGATAACCCCCACTTCGGGTTAGTTCGGTTACCAATAATTTGAGGCAACATATCCTCTTGATGTACTCTTTCTGTTTCCTTTTTATTGAGGCAATTCTTATTCAGGATGATTACTTGTCTTTTCTGATCGCTGAGCTATAAATAAAAGATGAGGGCGAAATAGCCACCGCAAATTCTGGAGGATTCGTCATGGAAACAATTCGTGAAATATCGGAAGTCAGGCTTGCGGTTTTGGAAAGCTTTCCGCCCAAGTTGCAAATTACCGCAATGGGTAATGTGCCAATCGGGGGATGGTCTAACCCTCAGTTGACGCCCTTCGTCAATATTCAGGCGCCGCCGGATGGAATTTACGATTTCGATTTCGTCGCTGATCCTCCGGAAGGCGCCGCGACGCAAGTGATTTCCCCCATCCATGCGGTCTATGTGTGGGACAGTTTTCCAGCAGAACTCAGGGGAGTACGGATAAACGCCGCGCAAAATTCAAAAACAGCGTGGTTGGACGATCAACGCGACCGGCAACCCAACCGCTATACCTTCAGCGACTGCGAGGGCGTCAAACGCGTCATCTTTTTCCCCAGAGCATTGGGTCCCCTGGGAATAAGCGAATCATCGGCGAATGCTCAGCTTGAATACAATGGTTCGGAAGGTCAGTTTGTATTCCGGGGAGACGATATCAGCCAGGAACAAACCATTCTGGGATCACTTATCTCAGTGACCCTTCAGCCCAATGCCGATGCGGGTGGCCTGGATTTCGCCCTGGTTCTGCCGCCAGTTCAATTGGGAGGTCCGGCACGGCAGGAATTTGAAACCGTGGGGATCAAGATCCACAGCAGGGGGCGCGTGATAAGGCCGGCAGGTGCGGAACTCACCTACGAAGTCATAAAATTAAATGGTGTTGCCGAAGACATCCCCATACTTTGAGCCAATTAAAGAAGTAGGTCGGATTAGCGCAACGTAATCCGGCGAAAGCCTATCGGCATTACAAGGATTGAATATGAGAAAGGAGGCAGAGCCTCGATTCGAAGTGAAGTAATGATGGCATGCTACAGAAGAGCTTGTCTTTATAAGGCATCACGGCGCAGAAACCGCGATGCAGTCCTTAGCATTATTAATACAGGAGAGTTTCATGGCAAATATCACTGGCACGGCGGGGGATGACATCATTGACGGCACGCTCGTGAGCGACGTCATCGACGGCTTGGGCGGCAACGACATCATTAATGGCCTCGCGGGCGCTGATACACTCAATGGTGGCGATGGTGACGACACCATCAATGGCGGCGACAGTATATCAACCGGCCTCGACGACACGATCAGCGGCAACAACGGGAACGACACGCTAGACGGGGGCTCGGGCCGCGACCGAATCTTTGGTGGTGTCGGCAATGACTTGATCTACGGCGGCGCCGGTAACGATATCGTGCTCAACGGCGACGATGGCGATGACATCATCTACGGCGGCGCCGGCAACGACGGAAACATGAATGGTGGCGACGGCAACGACACGATGTACGGCGGCCTGGGAAGGGATACCCTGTGGGGCGACGGGGGAAACGACCTCCTTTACGGGGAGGACGGTGACGACTTCCTCAACGGGCTCGACGGCGACGATCAATTGTTCGGCGGCGCTGGCGACGATGTCCTCGAAGGCGGCGGCACCGGGAACGACTTTCTGTCGGGTGGCGCCGGTGATGACGAGTTGGTCGGTTACGATGGTGCCGACACGCTTGAAGGCGGCAGCGGCGCAGACAGGTTTAAATTCTTCCCGGGCCCGTTCAGCCCGAGCTCTCCACTCGCCACTTCCGACCTAGTGCTGGACTTCGAGGGTGCCGGTACGCCGGGGGGCGATCAGATCGACCTCGCGTTCGGCGACTACCTCGTGTTCCGTGGCAATGTCTCTGTCGATCCGGTAGCCGGCACCGAATTGTCCGGAGTCGGCAATGGTCTGATCGATCTGTTCTACACGGTTAAGAACGGCAATACGTGGCTACTGGCCGACGAAAACGACAACGGGGTGCTTGACGCGACAGATTTCGCGGCCCAGTTCAACGGTACCCACACCTTCACGGAGGCCGATTTCATTGCCCGCACCAACTTCGTTATTGCGGGAACCGGCAAGAGTGACACTATCTCCGGCACGGATGGCGATGACATCATCTTCGGCCTCGATAAGAACGATAGCCTGTTCGGTCAAGCGGGCGACGACGAGCTGCATGGCGGCAACGGTAATGACCTGCTCGATGGCGGCATGGGGTTCGATACTCTGTATGGCGACGTGGGCAACGACACCCTCACCCTGGCAACCAGTGATGTCGGCGGCAACGCCTATGGCGGCGAGGGCAACGATTTGCTGATCGGCAGCGATGCGGAATTCTCGTTTTCATGGCTGGAGGGCGGTGCAGGCAACGATACGCTTCGGGCCGGTGCGGGCAGTGCAACCATGGTCGATTTCGATGGCGGCGACGACAAGCTCGTGGGCGGAACCGGCGACGATTCGTTCACCGGCGGTGCAGGCATAGATGAGTTCGTTTTGGGCGCGACGTGGACCTCCAGCTCTGGCCACCAGGACATCATCTGGGATTTCGAAGACGGCCTGGAGAAGATCGACTTGCGCGGCAGCGGCCTGACATTCGCGGATCTCACCATCGATAACTCCGGGTTCTCCGCGATCATCACATCTGCAGCCGGGCAGATCGAGCTGGTCGGCCTCGGCCAGCAGGGCTTAGGCGCTATCACCCAGGCCGATTTCTTGTTTGCCTGAGTCTCACGCGGGATGGGGTTTGCAACCCCGTCCCGAATGTTTTGACGCTACGGCAATCTTTGAACCAAATGGGAAACTCTGAGAATCACTGAGAATCAATGGGGTCAGCTCCTGAGCTATCCAGCAAGGCACGCATGATAAGACCGGCGTGTGCGGAACTCACCTGCGAAGTCATAAAATTAAATGGTGTTGCCGAAGACATCCCTATACTTTGAGTGAATTAAAGAAGTAGGTCGGATCAGCGCAGCGTCATCCGGCGAAAGCCTATCGGTATTATCTGGGCCGCTTGGCAGGAGAAAAATCCCGGGCCCGCCTATCCGCCTGACATGACAGCCTCTACGAGTACGATACGATATTCGATCTGGTGGACCTTGAGGTCTGATCAAAGGATGTTCCACATTCATGTTTAACATTAGATAATAATGTTAATATTGTGATTTATAATAGTAATTTTAGACATTTAGATTCGATTTCAGATTGAAGCATCCGGGTAGCGCGCAAAAATAAGGTTTCGAGCCCGAGGATCAATTATGGCCAAAAAGGCATTTCAATCCAATAAGAAAACGTCATGACCGCAGTCTCTGGTAAAAGAATCATCCTGGTTTATGCCAGCCCGGATGACAGCTGGAGGCAAAGACTCCAGCATCGTTTCGTCGCCCGCTCTGGAGACAAGGAGCGTTTTCCGGCGGGATTGAGTATTGAGGCATGGGGTCAAGAATACCTTGTCGAACTGCCCCACTCGCCCGAAAAGCTCCGTGGCGAACTCCGGAATGTAGGTGCGGTACTCTTTCTCGTCTCGGATGATCTGTTTGCCGTCGATTCCCCTTGGGTACGCGACAAGTCTCTCGCGGAACAACTATTGCTGGGTGCAAGATCCCCACTGCTTCACCTATACCGCATACTCGTGCGGTCTTCAACTTTTGATCTCGGATGGCTTGTCTCTACCAAACTTCTTGGGCCGTACGACCAGGCACTTTCCGATCTACCACAAGAGCAGTGTGAAGTGGAACTCGACCGAATAGTGGATGCCGTCATCATAGATGCCGCTGCCAACGTGACTCCGAACGAAGTGGTCACAGATAGCTTAAATAGCTTCAACATCAGCAATCGCAGTGATACCGTCGCAACGAAATTGGCAGCAGAACAACCCAATGCGCAGACAACTGAGCAGTTGACTCAACCACCGACCAAGGTAGCATCCAAAGCACCCAATGAGCGGCCGGAATCGCGGGCCGCATCCGGCGCCGGAACCGTGCCGTTGACTCGGCTCTCCGAATTTAAGACGGCAGACTCGATTCCATTTTTGATGAATCGGGCAGCAGAGATGGCATCGGGCGTAACGCCGCCGATTGCCGTGACCACCAGCTTCATGCTGCTTGCATTTGCCGGAGCCACCGACACGGGAGGCCCTTGGGCATCGCATTTCCTGCGCGAGCTGATCGAAAAGCATACGATAGAATATGAGGCAATACGGGACCGTTACTTCAAGAAACGGGGATCGCGGGGCCTGCAAGCGCGATCGGAAAGTCCGGTTCGCAGCCTTCCCGTCGAGATGACGGGCTACCTGTTCGCGGCGCTGGAACGGTCGCGCGACATCGCACAACGCACGACGCACGATCCGGAAATCCACGCACGTCACCTCCTCGCAGCTCTGCTGCACAGTGATACAACGAAAGAGCGCTCAGGCGCCCTTAATCGCCTCGCCGAGATGAACCTCGATCCCGCATTTGTGCGTGAGGCGCTATGCGAGTGGTTGCGTGGCCATGGGGACAACGATGACGCCTGGGAGGCGCAGCTTATCGGCACGCGATCGGCGGTGCGCCGTTTCAGCGGTTTCATCGCCGATCGCGTAGGTGGCGACGATCTGCTGGATATCCAGAACGATGTGCGCGCACTCGCCGCATTGATAGCCGCGCGAACCGTCGTGCCACCGCTCTCCATCGGCTTGTTCGGCGAGTGGGGCTCCGGCAAAACGTTCTTCATGCGCCAGTTGCGGGCCGCTATCGACGGCCTGGCGGTGGAGGCGCGCGCGGCGAACCAGATGCAGCGCGACCTGCCCATTTACAAAAACATCGTACAGATCGAATTCAACGCCTGGCACTATGTCGAAGGCAACCTCTGGGCGAGCCTCGTCGAGCATATCCTCGACAACCTGTATGCGAAGGAAGAGCCACGAGTCAGTTGGGCATTGCAGGAGGAACTGATCAAAAAGCTTGCCGAGGAGAAGGCACTCTCGCAGGCAACAAGCAACGCCGCCGACAGTGCGAAAGCGGCGGCTACCGCCGCGAAGGTGACTCTCGACGCCGCGCAGAAGAGTCTCGACGAAAAAACGGAAGAACTGGCCAAGCTGAACGCTGAACATGTACGGAAGGATTTTGTACTGACCGGCGCCCACCAGCCGGTCGTCGATGCGCTGAAGCAACTCAATCTCGGGGCAGTCGGCCGGAGCGCTGTGGAGCTTGAGGGAGCGCTGCGGCAGATCCACAGCGTGCTCGGCCGCGGACAACGATTTCTCGCCCCGCTCACCCATGCAAAGGATCGGAATCGCCGGTTCAACTGGCTGCTCCTCAGCCTTCTCGGGGCGCCGGTCATGGCGATCATTGTGCGCTTCGTATTGCAGATGCTGGGATCGAGCGTTACCGACATCTATGCCTACGCCACCGGTTTGGCGACATTGATCGCTTCAGGTGTTCCCTGGCTCAAGCAACAGGCCCAGTGGATGTCGCAGCGGCTCGATGAGGCGGAGACAGCACAGAAGAAGTTCGACGAGGAGATGGCGAAGGAGACTGCCACCCATGTGCAGAAGGTGACACAGGCCGAGCAAAGGCTGCGCGAGCTGACAGCGGCTCTCGATTCGGCACTCCAGAGACATGCGGAGGCGAAGGCGCGAGAGGCCGCTGCCGATGCCGAGCTCAAGGCTGCGACGGCCGGCCGCTTGCTTGCCAATTTCATCACCGACCGCGCCGCAAGCAGCGACTATCGCAAGCACCTCGGCGTGCTCGCCCTAGTGCGCGACGACTTCGAAAAACTTTCCGGGTTGATCGAGGAGGAAAACTGGTCGCTGTCGCCCGAAGACCCCTCCGAACCACCTCGTACGAACGGCCAAAAGCGGTATGCAAGCCTGGCTGAAGAAGAGAAAGACAAGGACAAGCGCATCAATCGCATTGTGCTTTATATCGACGATCTCGACCGCTGTCCGCCAAACAAGGTAGTGGAGGTGTTGCAGGCCGTACACCTGCTCTTGGCATTTCCGCTGTTTGTCGTTGTCGTTGGAGTGGATGCGCGCTGGATCAAGCGCTCGTTGCAGACGCGCTACCACGAATTGCTTCACGTCGACAACAGACCGGTAAACGATGATAGTAATACGGGGCTGCTCCTCGGTTCGGCGACGCCCAACGATTACCTCGAGAAGATTTTCCAGATTCCGTTCTGGCTGAGACCGATGGATGCCGCCGCCTGTGACCGCATGGTGCGCGGGCTGCTGCGAACGAGCGTAAAGCTCCCCGATCAAGACTCGAAAGAGGGGGAGCAGGCAAAAGCGGCTGGCAAGATAACGATGCCCGCGGCGGGAGCTGGTACGTCTTCAGAGCCGGTCCGAAGCAGCTGTCCAGGGCAAACGCACCGGCGGCGGCACAAACAGCGCAGCAGCACGCGACTCAATCCGCTCCGCCGGGCTCCACATCCGCCGGCGCCGGGAGCAATGTTGGCACTGCCACGGTCCCTACCACTCAACAACCCGTCTACCCGACGTTCGAGAGCCTGGAAATCGTTTCCGCCGAACTGGATTTCATGACAACGCTTGCGCCGGTACTCGGCCGCTCGCCGCGCGCCCTCAAGCGGTTCGTTAACGTGTACCGGTTGATCAAGGCAGGGCTCGGACCGCACGAGGAGCGCTCGTTTCCGCGGCCGGGCAATCCCCTGGGCCACTACCAGGCCGTGCTGCTGCTCCTCGCGGTCGATACCGGCACGCCCATGCTGGCGCGCAATTTCTTTGCGACGGTGGAAGCTGGGGCGAGTCCCGTACCCCTAAATGAGGCTCCGCGCGATATCGGTTGGCTCATGAGGGAGATGGATCAAGCCTGGCTTGAGGACGCGCCCGGCTGGCAACGATTACGGGGGTGGCTAGAGGCGCACGATGATGTAGTACCTGCCGATGCCAAGCTTTCGCTACTCGCGCCCTGGACGAAGCGTGTGGCGCGATTCTCGTTCGAAGTCGGCCGATCGTAGAACGCGCCGGATACGCTTCGGTTTCACCGGATTGACAGTTCCCTTTTAGCATCTTTTGAGGAGACTCCCACAACCAGGTGACACGGTCGATTACAAGCGATATTACGCGTACGACACAATTTCCGATCTGGCCGAGCTTGAGGTTTGATACATTATATGAGCAAACGCAACCCTTATTTTTTATCCCGTACGCGATCTGCCTGATCTTCGAGTTGATCGGCGCGCTTCTCGGCGACTTCCCGGTTAGCATCCGCAGAACGATCAGTCGTGCGGCTATCGATTCCTGGGTCCTGTTTTTCTACCCGGTCAGCCGTTGCTTCGCCCTGCTTGCGTACCGCATCCGCCCGGTCTTCCAGCGCATCTGCCTTATTTTCCAAAGCTTTCTCGCGCTGATTTTCCTGCTTGGAGTCGCAAGCGGTTAGCGCTAACGCAAGCGCTACTGCGGTTAGGGCAGGTTTCAAGTAATTTATCATAATCGTCTCCATTGATTTAAAAATTGAGTGCGACTAAATTCCCACGAAAACAAAGGAAGTTGGATCATTCTAATTAACAGATTGACATCGCTCTGTGCGCTGCCATACGGAACTGCCGCAGCATTAAAACAATGATTCGCAGAATTACTCATCTCTTCTGCCGCATTCGCGCAGGGCCGCGTTATATCGGACGAGCCAGCCTTTCTTTAATCCAGCCGCAACGCGTTTCAAAAATTCGGACTGTTTACCCGATACAGCCTAAAAATTATAGACAAGGCGGGAACTCAGTAACCACTCGGTTCTTTCGGTATCATTCAATTGCGAAGGACCGCCGCCCAGTTGAACTACTGCATTTTTACCCACGGTGTACTGAAGCTGCGGCGTCAACCGGTAACGCCAGTCACGCTCTCCTATTTCACTATTCAGCTCGACCCCTATCGCAAGATGCTGGGAATGACTGTAAAAAAGGCTGTTATTGACGATTGCAATAAAATCACCGGATTTACCAATTGCTGTATGCCTGAGGCCCAACATATTCATCATGCTCCACTTATCCGAAAACCGATAATCGTTCAAGTAAAGAAGCTCGGCCCCAAACGCCTTTTCATGCGTCATGCGGCGGCCTATGGCTTGCCAGCCATGAATCATTTTTCCATTCGCCAGCTTCCCAAAAGTACCCTGCAAGGAAAGCTTGTATTCGTCTAATGATGAATTTTCGAATGGCAGCTCCAGTTCTATTGCATATCCATCCGCGAATGAATATTCGATTTCCGGCGACCATTGGAACTGTCCCGTACGAGGCGAGTAATCCAGCAAGGTATTAATCTCAAGCTCACCCTTGGGCGCACCGAGCGGATCAACCAGATCGAATACCATCGGCTCCGGTCTGTTACTCTGCAGACCAGTGACTATTTCTGCCTTGCTCTTGTCGCCATGGGCATTCTGCATCAGGCAAAGTCCGGTGAGGAGGGCCGACATGCTTATGAGATGGCGAATATCGGCGGGCAGCGCATTCAAAAGCGCATTGCCTTCGCAGCCTTGAGACTTATCGATATCAGCGTGCATTTATTGTTTTTGAAGGAGACGAATGCGCTGGGACAGCCATCTTTCCGGCAATTCAGGCAACCCGGGAATTCGGTATATCAGCCGGTCGCCTTTTATTTTGAACCACCGCGACTTGCTAATATGATCATCACGACATCATCTATCTGTACGCTGTCGCACGTAGAGCGCGCATGGATAAACGAGGCAATCGGAAAGATGAGGGTGTCAAACGCGTCATTTTTTCCCCAAGGCACCGGGTCCTCTGGGAAAGGGTAAGTCTCCGGTGTGTGCGGCTTGAATACAATGGCCCCGAAGCTGATTTTTGTTAGGGCAGGGGACTGCAGATCCCTGGTTATTTTTGGCCGCGGCAACTCAATCCCTCTGCTATTCTTATAATAAGATTGTTGCAATATCTCCTATTTGCACGTCGCCGCAGTGAAGAAGCGGGAATAGCGTTTCGTACGACATATTCGACAACAAGCAGAGTGAGGCAAAAGGTACGTGCCAATATAGCGATCAATTCTATGAAGGAGAAATTCCTCATGCGTTATTCAAAAATCATTATCGTGGCGGCGCTGCTTGCTTGTTTTCCGCAAGTATCCGCACAGGAAATAACCACTGAAACTTCCATTGATACTCCTGTTTCGGCCCCATCGCCTGACGTAACAAGGGACCAATCTCAACAGGGCAGCCGGAAAGGTGAACTTTTTATCATCGGAAAAAATGAGGGCAAGAATAAGGAAGATTTCGTTTTTAAAATGGGCGAAAGAGTACATATCAAGGCAACCGGCGATGTTGCCAGAAAGCTAAAAATGGAGCTGGAAAAAACCGGCGCTTCCAGATCACCTATTTTACTGTTTGACGGAATCAAGATGGCCAATCTGCCCTCAAACATCACACAACTCGATGACGGAAATACGCTGCGTTTCAGTTTCTATCTTGAACGCAATCCGGCGCTTAAAGAATCCCGCGAGGCATGGGACATGCTTTTCAGAAGCAAGGATGAGTATGTAATGCCAATCGAGGTGGGCATTGCGGTAGGTAACGAGTTGCCATTAGTGGTGCAATCTGCTCACACGTTTCTCGTCTATCTCGCACCAGCATCGGAAATACTCGCTACTGTCAGTGGCTCCTTGCTGATTTTATTTGTTGCCTACTATTTGATAGTCAGTAAGACGAACATGTTAAAGGACAAGGATACCGGCTATTACAGCCTGGGCAAGAGCCAGATGGCCTTCTGGGGATTGATGGTCGCGCTGGCATTTGTCGGCATCTGGATATTGACCGGCACTATGGAATATATTCCCCAGCAGGTACTTATCCTGCTCGGCATCAGTGGCGCCACGGGGCTGAGTGCAGTCTTGATCGGAAACAGCAAGAAATCCGGGGCCGAGGACGAAATCACGAAGCTTCGGCAGGAAGAACAAAATCTTAAAGAGTTGAAGGAAAAAAGTCCAGGCGGTTTTTCTCCGGACAATGAAAACCAGTTGACACTCCTCCCCCAAAAAATCAAGGAATTATCCCATCAGTTGGGTAACCAGGTGCAATGCACGCAACCGAGGGGATTCTGGCGGGAAATTTGCGATGATGGCAACGGTGTGAGTTTTCACCGTCTGCAAGTTGTCATATGGACGCTCGTCCTGGGCATGGTATTCGTCGGCTATGTGGCGGATGGCATGTCTATCCCGGAATTTCCCGAAACTTTGCTTATTCTAATGGGCATCAGTAACCTGACTTATCTGGGATTCAAAATTCCCGAGAAATTGTAAATGGATTCTGGCGAATAATATGTAAATTCCGGGCAAATATAATGATTTGATCGGTGGGAGGGAGTCGTCCTGGACGATGCTATGTTAGGTAACGCACCGAACAGCTCAAGGAGAAGGAGTGTTTCTACATGTAAAAGGAATCAAAAAAACTTATCAATCGCAAATAAAGTAGCCTGATCCTTGGCATTGGCTAATGCAAGGCTTTCCGGCAACCTGCCATCACAGGCTCAAGGGGTGACACGCGCTATGCTTCCTACGGAATTGGTCAGGCTCTCGGCGTTAATGGAGCGCAGCAGCGGTATCCCGGAAGTCAAGATCGGACTCGTTGACGGCCCTGTCGTTACGCAGCATAGTGATCTGGCGGGAGAGGCCCTGCGCGAGATTCCCGGAAACAATGGGGCGACTTGCACACAGGCCCATAGCACGGCATGTCTGCACGGAACCTTTATAGCCGGGATCTTATCCGCGAAGCGGAACTCCCCGGCACCCGCTATTTGTCCCGGCTGTACCCTCCTCGTACGTCCCATTTTTACCGAAACAACCGCCGGGCGCGAACACATGCCCAGCGCGACGCCCCAGGAACTGGCAGCGGCCATCCTTGAGTGCATCGGTGCAGGCGCACGCATCATTAACCTGAGTCTTGCCCTGGCACAGCCTTCCACCAAGGGCGAGCATGCGCTGGAAGAGGCGCTCCATCTGGCCCTCAGACGCGGGGTGCTGATCGTTGCAGCAGCGGGCAACCAGGGCACCCTTGGAAGCTCACCCATTACCCGCCACCCATGGATCATTCCAGTCGTGGCCTGCGATCTGCGTGGCCGGCCGATAAATGAATCGAATCTGGGGGGTTCGATTGGCAAACGGGGTTTGAGCGCCCCTGGCGACAACATTACCAGCCTGGGCGCTGATGGCCAGTCGCTCACGCTTGGCGGTACGAGCGTTGCGGTGCCTTTTGTCACCGGGGCCATTGCACTGCTATGGTCTGAATTTCCTGCCGCAACGGGGGCGCAAATCAAACTCGCTATCACGCAAGCCTCCATAACAGGGTCACGACGAGCCTCGGTCGTTCCTCCATTGCTGGACGCGGACGCAGCCTGGCAAACCCTGCTGGCATTGAATGCAAGGAGGCGAATAGCATGACCAAGGCAAGCAAAGTGAACAAAACGGATGATGCGAACAACTCGCCGGATAAAAGCGGGCAGCAGCCCCATCGGGTGCACCTGCCCGGATTTATCACCGGCGATGAGATCGGGCTGGGTGATGCGATCAAGCGAACGGGCTCCTATCTTGGAATCCAATCTTGCGGAGGCTGTGAACGCCGGGCAGCCAGGCTCAACCGCTGGCTGGTTTTCACCCATCGGCGGCCGGGGTAGGGAAGCACACCGGTTGGGTCAGGCGAAGCCGTAACCCAACGAACTGGCGCATGAATGTTGGGTTACGCGATAAAACTGCTAACCCAACCTACGAGTTCTACGAGTTTCAAATATGAAGGGGACGAATAGCATCACCAAGGCAAGCGACGCGAATAACCTCATACTCAAGGAGCCATAGCATGACCGAACAGACTGAAACGATGGAACAACCGCTGGACCAGCCGGTTAAAGCGAATGACATGCGAGCGCCCGCGCCTTATTCCGAGGTTCGTTCGAATATGGCAATCTCACCGCAGATGGGAGATGGAACCTGTAGCAGTTGTGGCGGAGGCGAGGGGATGAATCCGGGTGATACCGGAACGATCTCATATGTCTATGCGATCGGCCGGGTCGAAGCCCGTTTCCCGAATCTCGCCGCGGAAAAGGAATTTGCCCAGGCGACCGGACGAGCGGATACTGCCGGTAAAACCGATCAACAGGCGTTTCATGTGGTGCTATCCCAGCGGCAGAACCGCTATCTGGTGCGCCAATTATGCTGGGTGCTGACCATACAGGGTCTGGAAACCTATCTCCTGCAGCCGCGCGACCCGGCGGATATCGATATGCTGGTGGAAGCGATCCGTCCCGCGCCTGCGCCCAATGATATCGACGTCGTCATCGGTTTGCGCGGCCCCATCGCGCCGCCGCAAATGTGCAACGGCCTGATGGTGCCCATTATCGTCTTCGATCAGATTTATTCATTCGGGCGCGACGAGCTGATCAAGGCTATTCCGAAGCCGGAGAAGATGACTGACAAGCAATTCGGTCCGGCGGCCGAGGAGCTGTTCGACCGGATCATGCAGATGACCGATAACGCCGGAGCAACCGATGAGCACCGCGTTTTGAATTATCTGGCCATGCGCTATCCCGCTATTTACGCCAAGGCGGCGGAAAAGTATGGTGGTGACTATTCAATGACCGGAGTGGAAGTCATTCCCTCATCTTTGAGCAGCACCCGGAAAATCCTTAAAGTCATTTTCTCTTACACCCACCGCAACACGGATTTTACCGAGAAGTTCTTTGTGCGCG
>JBKJYB010000155.1:0-4519 GCA_046716045.1 Nitrosospira sp. | reverse complement strand
GCTGCAGGATGACGACTTCGATCTCACCCTGACCGGCTTCGATGCCGATGCGCTGGCCGATCTGCTGGCGGGCGATGATGGTGACGGTCAGACCGAAGACGACGCCGTGCCGGAGGTGACCGAGACCCCGGTATCCCGGCCGGGTGACGTCTGGGTGCTTGGGTCCCATCGGGTGCTGTGCGGTGACGCCACCGATGCCACCAGCTACGTGGCACTGCTCGACGATGAGCGTGCCGGCATGATCTGGAGCGACTTGCCCTACAACGTCAATTACGCCAACAGCGCCAAAGACAAACTGCGCGGCAAGCATCGGCCGATCCTCAACGACAACCTGGGCGCAGGTTTTTACGACTTCGTCTATGACGCGCTGTCGTTGATGCTGCCAGTATGTGATGGCGCGGTGTATATCGCCATGAGTTCCTCGGAACTCGACACCCTGCAATCAGCTTTCCGGGCCGCTGGGGGAAAATGGTCCACCTTCATCATTTGGGCCAAGCATACCTTTACGCTGGGGCGAGCTGACTACCAGCGCCAGTACGAGCCTATCCTGTATGGTTGGCGCGAGGGGAGCAAGCATCACTGGTGCGGGGATCGTGATCAAAGCGATGTCTGGCAAATCAAAAAACCTGCCAAAAACGATCTGCATCCCACCATGAAACCAGTGGAGCTAATGGAGCGGTCGATTTTGAACTCCAGCCGGTCTGGTGACATCGTGCTGGACTGCTTCGGCGGCTCCGGCAGCACACTCATCGCTGCTGAGCGGACCCATCGTCGATGTCGCATGATGGAACTTGCTCCTCAATACGTTGATGTGATCGTTCAGCGTTGGCAAGACTATACTGGTCAGCAGGCTAGCTTGCAGTCCGATGATCGCAGTTTCGCCGACATTCGCATTGAGCGTATTTCAGATGACGTCCCGTCAGCTCAGCCTGCTGGCTGAACCTTGCGGTGATTAATTCTATCATTCGCCGCAATAAATACGGTGAATAACTTGATCTTGCGGGGAATGTATCCCATAATCTCCGCATGAATAGCGGAAATAAAGCCTACCTCTGGCAACAACCCGACTGGCCCCACTGGCGCTATGACGCCCAACGTCTGGCCGGTCTGCTAGCCCAGGTTCACCACGCCCAAGGCCACTTGCTGGGTCGAATGCGTGACCTGGGGCTTAGGCTGCGCGACCAAGCTACTTTACAGGTATTGACCGAGGATGTGCTCAAAACCAGCGAGATAGAAGGCGAGCGACTGAACCCGGATACGGTGCGATCTTCCATCGCACGCCGCCTGGGTGTCGATGTCGGCGCCCTGGCACCGGCTGACCGGCACGTCGACGGCGTGGTCGACATGGTGCTGGATGCTACCGGCCACTTTGATCAACCACTGACGGCTGAGCGATTGTTTGGCTGGCATGCCGCGCTGTTTCCCACTGGCTATAGCGGCTTGGCCAGAATTCACGCCGGTGGCTGGCGCGATGATGCATCCGGACCGATGCAAGTCGTCTCCGGCCCGTTTGGCCGACAGAAGGTGCACTTTGAGGCGCCGCCCGCCCAACTGCTGGACGCCGAGATGTCGGATTTTTTGCTCTGGTTCAATGTGCACCAGGAACCTGATCAGGTAGTGAAAGCGGGCCTGGCCCATCTGTGGTTCGTGACCATCCACCCGTTTGACGATGGCAATGGTCGGATCGCGCGTGCGGTGGGTGACATGGCGCTGGCGCGTGCCGAACAGTCGCCACAGCGCTTTTACAGTCTGTCGGCGCAAATCCAGCGAGAGCGCAAAGACTATTACGACATGCTCGAGCGCACGCAAAAAGGCACACTTGATGTCACCGATTGGCTGGAATGGTTTCTGGGCTGTCTGTTGCGCGCCATGCAGGGTGCAGCAGACACGCTGTCTGCCGTACTGACCAAAGCCCGGTTCTGGCAGCACTGGGCAGGCACGCCGTTCAATGACCGACAAATCAAACTGCTCAACCGGCTGTTGGACGGGTTTGACGGCAAGCTGACCAGCAGCAAGTGGGCGGTTATCGCCAAGTGCTCACCGGATACGGCGCTGCGTGACATCACGGATCTGATCGCCAGCGGTGTGTTGATGAAATCCGACGCCGGTGGCCGAAGCACCCGTTACGAACTGAAGCTCCTGGACTGAATGCTCAGGCTGCCATGTCTTCGGAGCTCATTTCCACAATCTCACAATGCACCACAAAGCCAGTCAGGTAGGGCAAGCCACGCGGGATGCCGTATTCCTTGCTGGTGGCCCGGCCAATCGTCCAACCCATCCACTGCTTGATCGCTGCGTTGATGGCGTCGGCAAGTTTCTGGCCGTAGTACAGCCCGTTTTGCACCGAGTCCGCAAAATGCCGTCCGTGGCGGCTGTCGAGGAAGACCCTGGCTGATTCGAGGGGCTGGCTGGTGGCATCCGAAATCGCGGTCATGGCGATGGGCCAGGCGGCTTGGGCATCTTCGTTCATGGTTCCAAAAAAGCCCCAGTCTTCGTTTTGGGTGACGGGGATGGTGTGGGTCATCGTTTTCTCCTTTGAGTTGATCGTTGCGACATCTGTATGAACGCGCTGTTTTGATTGAAAGCCAAGCGGAAATCGAACATTTTTCGATCTTTCTGTACACCCGAGCCGCGCCACATAACGGGCGTAATCACTGCCCTCAGGATTGACGTAGAGATAGGGGCGACCCGGCGCGGTGACCTCCACGCAGAGATGGCCGTCACCCGTGCCGCCGCCCTTGCCGGCCAGCCAGTCACGCGACATCAGTAGGCTGCGCGCAAAGGTATCGAATTCGGCCGGGGTCAGTTCGCGGGTCTCGGTGATGTAAATCCTGTGCCCACCGTGTCCGCCCACCTCATCGATGCAGGCCGGCTTGCGGGTAAAAGGCAGACGGATGTCCAACTCCTCGACGTCGACGGCGTTGCCGCCGATGCTCAGTGTACGTGGGGTGCGTTCGATGGTGAGTGTCATGGTGGTCATCGTGATTTCTCCTGAGATTGGGGTTGCCACTCTCGGCTCAAGCGCCGCGCATCACCTTGATGCCTTCGTGGGCCAGGTCAGCACCGCGCTGGCAAATGCGGCATTGGCCATCCAGGGCGCGGCCTTGGCATCGTCGAGCAACTCGTCGATGGCCTCCTTGGCCTTGGCGCGCATCGCCACGCACGTGGCTTCCAATTGCGCGTTGCTGGCGGTTCTGACCTCCGGGCACAAATGCACGAGGGTGGTGAGGGCGGCATTGCCGAGCTTGTTGCCGAGGGTGTCGATGGTCTGGGTGGTGGTGTTCATGGTGGGCTCCTGGTGGTGTGGATGACGCCTGTATGAACGCGCTGTTCGATTGAGAAGCCAAGCTCAATCACCATCTTTCTTGCCGGCGCGATTGTCGTCGGTGGTGGCGACCGCACAGACGAGATTCGCCACACAGTCGGCCTCATAACCGTAACCGCGATGGCGCAGCAATGACTCGAAGCTCGGGTGTTTCATGGCGGCAATCGCACGGGCGACATCGAGCAGCGCACTGATGGCGGCGATCTCGTGCTCGATCATGTCATGTTCCCGCTCGGCGGATGCGACATCATCGGGCGTGTAGTCATTGAATTCGTTTCGTTCGATGGTGTCCAGCCGCTCCGCGATGAACTCACGGGCTGCATTGATGAGGTTTGGGAAAATCTCCACGCCAGCGCGTTCGCTTTTCATACTTTTGCCTCGGTCATGCGCAGTCCGTGAACTTGCACCGGAGGGCGATGCTCGTAGGCGTCAGGTCGTTCGTGATAGTCGGCGATGACCGCCTTGAGAACAGCCTGCAGGTAGCGTTCCGGCTTGGTGTAATGCTTGATGCAATCGAGCCGCCTGGCGGTGGCCTTGATGTTGAACCACTCGTCTGGCATCACGGTGTCACACAGCTCGCACCAGACATTCATTCCGTGCTGTTCCACAAAGGCTTTTGCGCCGGAAATACGGTTGGGGTGGTTTGCGGGTAGGTCATCTTGGTCATGATGTGGCTCCAGTAGGAATGTAGGAAGAATGATGCGGCGGGGCGTTGTCGGCCCCGCCGAGCTCACGCGATGCGATAGACGCGCTCGCCGCCCTCGGACTTTTCCGAGAGGATGGTGAGCCCGAGTTTCTTCTTGAACGCCCCGGCGAAGGTGCCACGCACCGTGTGTGCCTGCCAGCCGGTGGCGTCGCAGATCTGGCGCACTGTGGTTCCCTCGGGGCGCTGCAGCATCTGCAGCACGGTGGCCTGTTTGCTGTTGGCGCGGGTGCGAGGTGCTGCTTTGTCGTTCATCTCGCCGCCGACCGGAGTCAATGGCTTGGTCGCATCAATGCGTTCTCGCGCCCACGTCGCCTCTGCGGCCGCCACGGCGGCCTCAACTTCAGGGTCGGCGTCCCAAGTGTGCAGGCGCGAGTCGGGCGCGACCCAGGGCATCGTAGCCCTCGGCGGCGACAAACCAGTCGGTGCCGTTGGTGGTGATCAGTGCGCGATTGAAAAGCGCGTCGAGCACTTTCTGGCGAGCCCCGCCT
>JBKJYB010000154.1:0-4588 GCA_046716045.1 Nitrosospira sp. | reverse complement strand
CACGTCATATATCATTTTCTACATGCTAGATAAAGATGGCCTGCTGGTTGTTCGAATGTTGCACCATACCCGAGATATTGATGCAGATTATTTTTCTTAAGGGATTGGCATCGGTTCTTCCCATTGGCCAAATTTACGGATGGAAAGGGACACGTTTGATGGGGCATTAATATTGCTGAAAAGCCAACTATTGACAAGCGTTGTTATTGTTAGTCAGGATTCGGTACTGTTGTTTGCCATTATCAAGTGCCGCTTTTGTCTACCTTGAGCAGTTGAGATACTCACCAATACCCAAAGGAATGGATGCTTCTCGGCCATAGCTGCCGCTCGCAGGCAATCAGATTTCGTCAGCTGGGAGCGTCCGCTTCTGAAAATTCCGAGGGACGCTTACGACACAAAGCGGTAACACAATTATCTTCGAAACAGTCATACAGCAAGGTATCAAAATGCGCGTAACTCATCTCCCAGTGGGAAATTAGAAGATTATTTTTCTTCCCTGCACCAGCCCATGACTGTACAGTTTCAAATTAACAAAATTGATGTTGGAATTGTTTAATGATCCCCATTGCTTCGGCAGAAACAGAAAAGCTTGCTCGTGTGCTGGCGAAGTATGCACCCCGTGCGACCATTGCACGGTCAGCCGGTCTACTTACCGCACCAAATCTTCAAGCGAACACCGTCCGGCTTGAGGTATTGGTTTACCTTGCGGTTGCGTACTGCGCAGGTAATAAAAAGCCGGGGCACATGGAACTTGGACGTTGGTTAAACCAATATCTTGGGCAAACCCAGATGGCGATGTGGGAAGACCCGATTGAGGATGTATTTGTCACCAACGTTAATACCCCGGAAGGAAATCGCAGAGTCTTTGAAGGAATTTGGGAATCCAATGACTACTTCCTTCAGATTGCCCTCGACACTCTGATGAGCCGCAAAGCTCCGCAGGAGTGCCATGATCTGCTACAGCCAGCATTCGCATTGCTTCGACTAAGCGACTTTGTGGCTGAGCGCCTGGAGCTGCACAGGTGGCACATCGAACCATCAAACCCTAAAGGGTCTGTATCAGTTGCTCCAGCTACACATATCGAAGACCGAGCACGTGCCGTGACCTTTACGAAAGACGACTTGGAAGCGCTTGGCGTTACCCGTGAGGTACTCTCACCTTTCCTTTTCCGCGAAGAGGATAAAACAAAGCTTAAGGATGAATCGACGGGAGACACCTCACTGGAGCTGCGACCCCTTGTCGATTTCGGCGATGCGTTGGTCTTGGCGTTACCACATGCAGTAAGTCCTGCTATCAGGCGATTTGTCTTGTCTGAATTGCAGAAGATGGGGTACTTGCAATCCTTCAGCGATTTGCTGGCCGCACGCCAAGCACGTCAAGTTGAAAAAGATGGCCTATGGGAACTGAAGGGCGATACTGAATCGCTTAATCCTCCTGCATACGATGAGGGACCGATGCCGTCACTCCATGCATGGCTGCTCAAGTACGACACCAACAAATATCTCCACGTTGTTTTACTTCATGACCGGCTAGATTGGCTGGATGAACAGGGCCTCTCTAGTGCTTTGGAGTACCCAGAGCCGGTACGAGCGGGTTTGGAGAGGTACTTGAGCAAAGTGACTGCGTATTGCAGGGCGCTACCGGGTTTCGCTGAGGGAATGACTTTGCTTGTCATGGGTGGGCTGGGGCGTGGATTTATGCTTGATTTCAATGATTGGCCGGACGCCGAATGGCGGTGGTCGGCCATTCGCGTGTCCGATCTTCTGATGATGGCAGGAGAGATTGGCCATCCTATCAAGCGCTATCTGAAATGCATCAAACAAAAGGAGTGGGCTGAGAACCAAGGGGTCTACTTCATGAACATCAACGGCGATTTCAATTTTTACTGCTACTGGCGTCATTTTAATTTTCAGCTCATCCCGAGAGAGTTGAAGGTTGATTCTGGATCGATGGTTGGAGTCGGTCACGATTTTGTTTTGCCAGTTCGTCAGGAGCTCCGCAATCTTGTTGATCGGCACGTCATGCAAACGGCAGACGGGCAGTTTGTGCAGGTCATGCGATTTGGTCGGGATGCCTACTTTAAATCGATGCAAGGCCGTCCTGTTTATGTAAGCCTTGTTCATTTGCATGCAGGCATCTTAGCGGGTGCAGTGGAGTCGTCGCGAGGACCAACTTGGCTTTTCATCGAGCCGCGAGAAGGGGATGAGTCGGTTCGACATCTCCTTTACCAGATGTGGTCTGGTTTCCTTGGCCTATATGACCGTCTGGTAACTGAGATCGAAGTTCTTCTGCCTCATCTTGCATCGGGTGCGATTGAGATTCGGCTCAACTTTCGCGAACTCATTGTGCCTGAGGAGTATTTAGTAACCGATGCTAGTACCCGCATCGCTGAACCTGTTGTGCTTGTTAATCTCGATCAGCGAATGGTCGAAATTAAGTTCCCATCCGACTTTCTTGTGAACTTTCAGCAGCACGAAAATACAGGCGAGAAGCTTGTGCTTCGTGCGCTTGCCAGAGGACTTGTAAGACTTCATCAGGTTAGTCCCACTGTCGATGATGATGAATCCTTGGTTGAAACTTTATTGGAAAAGGTTATCGGCGACGTGGGTATGCGCGTCTTGCACCTATTCCATACGTACTATCCAATTGAATACCTGCTGGCGCAGCAAAGTCAAACCCCAGTTTTTCTTGCCCATGAAGATTTTGTCTTCGCCAAGCTGAGACTCTCGGATGGATGTGCGGAGGTTAAGCCTGAGGCGGTACTGAAGACCAAATATGAGTGCAACGACTTCCTGCACAAAGTGGTTGTCAAGGTTTGGGGCCAGCTGCGCGGCCTATTGCAGCAGTTTGATAGGGCTTCTGTGATCCGGTGGACGCTTGCGGTGCATGAGGCCGTTATTCAGGATCGCGATCAGTGGCGCCGGACCGCCCAAGCGGTTATTGCTTTATACAAACCAGTTGAAGATATCTTCGCTGTTGCGGGGAAACGAGAGAGCGACCGAAATCAAATATCGTTGCCAGCCAGAACGATTTTAGAAATGGCTATTTGCGAGTGTCCGGTTTCTGGGAGTAGAGAACTATCGCGGTGGGATATGGATGACATGCTGGCAAAGGCGGCGTTACTCGTTGAAGTAGCAACCGATTCCGACGCTGTTAAACTTGACTTGGCCGAACCGGTGATTCAACTGCATGCTAATGGCGAATACACCATCGACCGAAGCTACCGAGAGACGATAGTTCACCCATTTTTGACTAATTATTTACGCGAGGAGTTTGAAGGAGCCGCAGGCAACTACAGCAAACTTTACCAGCGAGAACGTCGAACTGAACGAATGCGTGCGGACGAAATTTACTCAGCTGATTTTAATTATGCATTCAAGATAGAGTTTGGTCTGACTCCTGACGAGGCCGTGGATGGTTTTGCGGAGCTAATGGATTTAGCTGTTGAACAGAACAGTGTGATAGTGCAGACAACACTTGGCGAACTGCGGAAGCGGCTCATACAGGTGCGCGGCCTCTCAAGCGAAGCATGTGAATCGTATCTAAAGACGTTTGGCCTATTCCATCGCCCAGCTTGGGAACAACCACCAGTAGGGTTTAATAACAAAGACCTTGAACCATGGCGATTCCGACGCAGGCTATCTGCAACTGTCCGACCACTGTTTATTTTTGGTGAGGAGGATTCTGACGCTGTCCTTTTCGGTGCGGGAGGTCTTCAGTTGGGGTTTGCTTACCTGCTGGAACGAGCAGAGGCTGGGCAACTTCCCGGTAGATTCTTCGTAACAGGGGCGATGAAGCAGTACATTGGCGCTGTTAATGATGAGCGAGGCCATGCTTTCGCTAACACTATTGCGGAAATGCTACGTCAACAAGGTTGGCAAGCTCGCAATGAGGTGAAGATGAGCGAACTAGGCGCACCGCAGACAGCTGCGGATGGGGACATTGATGTTTTGGCATGGAAGTCTAGCGGCGACGTTCTGTTAATCGAGTGCAAGCGTTTGCAGTTAGCTCGCACAGTGGCCGAAATTGCAGAGATTTGCCGAAAGTTCAGAGGTGAGGCAAAGGACGATCTCGATAAGCACGTCAAGCGTGCGAATTGGGTAATTCAGAATCCATCTAGCCTAAAGCAAATTGTAGGGTTTATCCCAAGCCATAATTCCATAGACGCAAGGCTTGTAACTAACACGCATGTACCCATGATGTATTTAGAGTCTTTGCCTATTCCGACCGAGAAGATCGGACCGCTTTCTTTGAAGTCGTAAAAAAACGAGTTTACGTGAATAAAAGCACGTCCATAGCACTGTCCCGCTTGAGAAATGTGTACTTCATGAATGGCTGCTCATGGCACATTGTACTCGGTCAACTTCTCGAACTGTCTGCCCCGAAGCGGTCATCCATGATCAAGCGAGATTAATCTGGCACGACCGTCTTGTATGGCCGAAAAGCAGTCGCTCCTCCATGACATCTCGACCGTCTGAAAATGGCACATTGCTGTCAGTGACGAATAGCCGCAATCGGACAGACTAACCCAGCTTCCTCTCTAATATTTGAGGCGTGGCACGTCTGTTATCATTACACCATGCTAAA
>JBKJYB010000153.1:0-16661 GCA_046716045.1 Nitrosospira sp. | reverse complement strand
ATTATAGCCTCAAGTCTATCCTGCTTGTAGAATCATGAATGTCGCCGGAGCTGAAGCGCCGTCTCTGTTTCTGATATTTACGCTACACTATCGCATCAATGAAGGCACTATCCAAATACCTGCTGGCATCGCTTGTGGTCCTCATTTGCGCCTGTAGCGGTAATTCGTGGAACAGTCCCTATCCGGCAGAGGATGCGGGGAAAAATATTCTCTATACCGCTTTTGCCGAGCGTCCAAAGCACCTTGATCCCGTACAGTCATACAGCTCCAACGAAATTCTGCTGACGACGCAGATTTATGAATCGCCGCTGCAATACCATTATCTGAAACGTCCCTATACGCTCATTCCATCGGCGGCGGCGAAAATGCCGGTCGCGCAATATTTTGACAAGAATGGAGCGCATTTGCATGACAGCGCAGATGCCGCGCAAATCGCTTATACGATTTATGAAATCTCCATCAAGCCCGGCATCCAATATCAGCCTCACCCGGCTTTTGCCAGGAATGAGCAGGGGGAGTTTCTCTATCATAATCTCACCGCTGAGGATGTGGCCAACGTTTATAAACTGTCCGATTTTCGCCACACCGGTTCCCGCGAATTGACGGCCGACGACTATATTTTCGAGATCAAGCGGTTGGCGCATCCTAAATTGCACTCGCCGATTTTCGGTCTGATGTCGGACTACATTGTAGGTCTTAAGGAGTACTCCATGACGCTTCAGACCGCTGTCGTGGCGCAATTCAATGGTCAGGGTAGCGATGCCTATCTGGATTTGAACAGTTATCCGCTGGAAGGTGTGGAAGCAGTGAATCGTTACACTTATCGCATCAAGATCAAGGGCAAGTATCCCCAGTTCATGTACTGGCTGGCAATGCCTTTTTTTGCGCCCATTCCATGGGAGGCGGAGCGCTTTTATGCCCAGAAAGGGTTGGCGGAAAAAAATATCAACTTTGATTGGTACCCCGTGGGCACCGGACCTTATATGCTCACCGAGAACGATCCCAATCGTATGATGATACTGGAAAAAAATCCCAATTTTCACGGCGAGGCCTATCCGTCCGAGGGCATGCCGGATGATGTGCAGGCGGGCTTGCTCGCGGATGCGGGCAAGCCGCTGCCCTTTATCGATAAAGTTATATCTAGCCGTGATAAGGAAAGTATTCCGCGCTGGAACAAATTCCTCCAGGGTTACTATGATGCCTCGGGCATTGGCTCTGACAGTTTCGATCAGGCAGTGCAACTGACGGGCCAAGGGGAAGCCACTGTGACTGAGGCGATGAAGAACCAGGGTATCCGGTTGGAAACCGCTGTGGCGACTTCCACGAACTATATGGGTTTCAATATGATGGACCCTGTGGTGGGCGGAGTAAGTAAGCCAGGGCGCGAGTCCGCCAGAAAATTGCGCCAGGCCATTTCGATCGCGGTGGATTACGAAGAATACGTTTCGATATTTGCCAATGGCCGTGGTATTCCGGCGCAGGGTCCTATCCCGCCGGGTATCGCCGGCCATCGTGATGGCAAAGAAGGGGTTAACCCGGTGGTTTACGATTGGGTAAACGGACGGGCGCGGCGCAAACCGATTGAAGCCGCCAAGGCATTGTTGGTTGAGGCGGGTTATCCCAACGGTATGGACGCGAAAACCGGCGCACCGCTGGTGCTGTATTTCGATGTGACTGCCCGGGGTGTCGACGACAAATCAAGCCTTGACTGGATGCGCAAACAATTCCAGAAACTCAACATCCAGCTAGTGGTTCGCAGCACCGACTACAACCGCTTCCAGGACAAGATACGCAAGGGCAATGCGCAAATCTTCGAGTGGGGTTGGAGCGTTGATTATCCCGATCCGGAGAATGTCCTGTTTCTGTTGCACGGTCCGCAACAAAAGGTCGGCAATGAAGGCGAGAACGCCGCCAATTATTCCAGCCCTGAGTATAACCGGCTGTTCGAGCAAATGAAGAACATGGAAAACAGTCCCAAACGCCAGCAAATCATCGATCGCATGGTCGATATTCTGCGTCACGATGCGCCCTGGCTTTGGGGATATCATCCCAAGGATTACGGGTTGTATCACGCCTGGTACGGTAATGTTAAGCCGAATAAGCTATCGCACAATAACATCAAATACTTCCGCATAGATGCAGGGTTGCGGGAACAGAAGCGGCGTGAATGGAATGAGCCGGTGTTGTGGCCTATTGTGCTGGGATTGATAGTGCTGGCGGTTGGGGTGGCCCCAGCCGTGGTTGTTTACCGCCGCAGGGAGCGAGCGGCGGGAATCAGGAGCAGGGAACCGGAAACGGGAAATCCGGCGTCAAGAGGCGGCATTGCTTAATTACATCATTCGGCGCGTGTTTTATGCCATTCCCATTCTGATCGGTGTGAATCTGATCACTTTCACCCTGTTTTTCGTGGTTAACAGTCCCGACGACATGGCGCGAATGCAGTTGGGAATCAAGCGTGTCACGCCCGAGGCCATTACCAAGTGGAAGCAGGAGCGCGGGTATGATAAACCGCTCATGTTTAACGATACGGTGGAAGGTGTCGAAAAATTCACACGTACTATTTTTTTCGAGAAGTCGGTTGCCATGTTTGCCTTTGATTTTGGACGGGCCGACGACGGGCGCGACATTGCTCACGAAATCAAAACACGCATGATGCCCAGCCTCGCCATTGCGCTGCCCGTGTTCCTGCTGGGATTGGTTGTCTACATTTTTTTTGCGCTGGCAATGGTATTTTTCCGGGCCACCTATGTGGATTTCTGGGGTGTGGTACTATGCGTCGCCCTGATGTCCATCTCCAGTTTGTTTTATATCATTGGCGGCCAATTTTTGATCAGCAAGATGTGGCATCTGGTGCCCATCTCAGGTTATGGAAGCGGGCTGAATGCCGCTAAATTCCTGGTATTGCCGGTTATCATCGGCGTGATTAGCGGTGCTGGTGCCAGCACCCGCTGGTATCGCACCATTTTCCTCGAGGAAATGGGTAAGGATTACGTCCGCACCGCCCGCGCCAAAGGATTGTCTGAAAGCCTTGTACTATTCAGGCATGTGCTCAGGAACGCAATGATTCCGATACTCACTGGCGCGGTGGTACTAATTCCGCTGCTATTTCTTGGAAGCCTTATTGCCGAATCCTTTTTTGGCATTCCTGGATTGGGCAGCTATACCATCGATGCGATCAACTCACAGGACTTTGCCGTGGTACGCGCCATGGTTTTTCTGGGATCGCTGCTTTATATCATCGGACTGATATTAACGGACATTTCCTATACGCTGGTAGATCCAAGGGTAAGGCTGGAATGATGATTCTAAAATGTCTTTCAAACCGGTAATTCTCTGGACAGACGCACTCGTCTACCTGCTGGTGGCGGTGATAATCATCTTTGTCTGGCATGTGCGGCGCAACGAGTACCTTCTGGCGCCATGGCGGCGTGTGGGGCACAGTGCGAGCGGAATGGCGGCACTCACGGTTCTGGTATTTTTTATTGCCGTTGGATTACTTGATACGGTGCATATACGTCCCGCCGTTGAGAATAGTAACAGTGGCAACGGCGAAAAAGCTTACAGTGTGGAAGTGCTAAGCCTGCTTGATGTGATTGCAGCCCCTTTGCGGACGCGCGTGGAAAAGACTTATTCCGCGCCCTTTGCCGCATTTCTTTACGCTAGAGAAACAACGGAGCTCCCAGATGGCCGGCAGGTGCGGGAATTCCCCCGGCTGCAATTCGGTGGCGCGCATTTGCAGGATCCTGAAACCCAGCTTGCCGCCGATGTGGCCTGGAAAGCAGGGGTGGGCGGAGGCTTGGGGCTTCTCCTATGGGGCGTAGTGGTGGTTTTTTTAATCGGGTTATTGGCGCGCCGTAGTGGTGAAAAATTCCTGTCAGTGTTTTCAGCCATCTGGCGTGGCGCCACTTTGGTTCCATGGAATGCGGTATGTTTCACCCTTGCATTGATATTATTATTCTGCGGTGCCGCGCTGGCGTTATCCGGCAGTTATCATATATTCGGCACCGACAAGGTGGGGCAGGACGTATTTTACCAGTCGCTCAAAAGCATCCGCACGGGTTTGGTGATTGGAACGCTTACCACGCTGATGATGTTGCCGTTCGCTCTGCTTTTAGGCATCATGGCTGGCTATTTTCGTGGCTGGGTGGATGACGTCATTCAATACCTTTACACCACGCTGAGTTCAATCCCGAGTGTCCTGCTGATTGCGGCAACGGTATTGATGATGCAGGTCTATATAGAAACCCGCCCCGAGTTATTCGACACCATTGCCGCGCGCGCCGATCTGCGTCTGCTGTTTCTTTGCATCATACTTGGAGTCACCAGTTGGACCGGTTTATGCCGGTTACTGCGCGGCGAAACCTTAAAGCTGCGTGAAATGGAATATATTCAGGCGGCTCATGCCTTCGGCGTTTCCCATTGGCGTATCATCAGCCGCCACATTCTGCCTAATGTGATGCATATCGTGTTGATTGCTACTGTGATGGATTTCAGCGGATTGGTTCTGGCGGAGGCCGTACTGTCTTATGTGGGCGTCGGTGTCGATCCTTCCATGATTAGTTTCGGTACCATGATTAACGCTGCGCGACTGGAAATGGCGCGTGAACCGATGGTGTGGTGGGCATTGCTCGCGGCCTTTGGTTTCATGTTCGCGCTGGTATTGAGCGCGAATCTTTTTGCCGATGCGGTACAGAATGCTTTTGATCCGCGAGCGAGAACGTTGCCGGCGAAAGCGGTGATATTGCGTCGCCGGGGACGCAGAGAAAAATCAGAGACTCAATCGGTCTCCTCTAGGATTGAGGGCTCTTCACCGCCATGAACCCCCTGCTGCAAATTGACAATCTCGAAACTGTTCTCCACACCGGGGCGGCGCCGATATGGGCGGTGGATGGGCTTACGCTACAAATTATGAGGGGTGAAACGTTCGCGTTACTGGGGGAATCCGGTTGCGGCAAATCCATGACGGCCCTCTCGGTTATGCGGCTATTGCCAGAGGCGGGTGAGATTGTGGCGGGCTCCGTCAGGGTCGGCGAGGAGGATCTGCTTTTGCTGCCTGAAGCCGCTATGCGCAGTATTCGCGGAAAGCGCATCAGCATGATATTTCAGGAGCCGATGTTAAGCCTGAATCCGGTGATGACAGTGGCGGACCAGATTGGCGAAGTATTGCGGCGGCATTTCAATTCAAGCGGTGCGGCGGCACAAGAACGCGTACTGGAGATATTGAATCAGGTGGGCATACCCGATGCGGCACGCCGCATGAATGAATATCCCTTCCAGTTTTCCGGTGGAATGAAGCAGCGGATGATGATTGCCATGGCGCTGGCCGGAGAGCCGGAGCTACTCATCGCCGATGAGCCCACTACTGCGCTGGATGTCACCATTCAGGCCCAGGTGCTGGATCTCATGCGTAATTTGCAGCAACGCGCTGGCATGGCGATTCTACTCATTACCCATGATCTTGCGGTGGCGGCGGAAATGGCGCATCGGGTGGCGGTGATGTACGCGGGTGAAATTGTGGAGATGGCGGCGCGCGAAGATTTTTTTAGCGCCCCAGCGCATCCTTATTCCCGGAAATTGTTTGCTTCCCTGCCGGGCAAAGCCATGCGCAAGCAGGGACTGCGGCTGGCGGCAATTGGCGGAAACGTCCCGCCACTATCACGCGAATTTATCGGCTGCCGTTTTGCCGATCGCTGCGATCATGCCTGGGAATTGTGCCATGAGATCGCACCGAGGTGGAACGTGGTGGCCAGCGGGCATCAGGTGAGGTGTCATCTCTTTAATGAAGATACCAGCCCCGGCGTTCAGGACCCGGAACTCGGGAGTCAGCGCTTCGAAGCCACAATTCAGGATTCTGAAAGATCAGCGGAGTTAGGTCTTCAGATCACGCTGACTCCTGAATCACGGGATTCCAGCTCCTGCTTGTTGTCCGTTATCGGTCTCAAAGTTTACTTCCCGATACACAAGGGCCTGATGAAAAGTATCGCCGGGTATGTCAAGGCGGTGGATGGCGTGTCGCTGACGATTCGGCAGGGCAAGACGTTGGCGTTGGTGGGAGAATCCGGCTGTGGCAAGACGACGGCCGGCAAGGGCATTCTGCAACTGATTCCACCCTCCGCGGGCAGCGTACGTTACAACGGGCTTGAACTCGTAGGGATGGAACGCAAGCGATTACGAAAGATGCGCGCTGAACTCCAGCTCATCTTTCAGGATCCGTATTCGTCACTCAACCCGCGAATGCGTATCGTAGATATCATTGAAGAGGGCATGAACGCCCTGAGCGTCGCAGGTGACAGCGAAGCAAGTCCTAAGGGGGATCGTTCCACCGTTACGAACGGGAGGAGAGTGGATGTGCTACTGGAAAGTGTCGGGTTACCGCCAGAAACCAAATGGCGTTATCCGCATGAGTTCTCTGGTGGTCAGCGCCAGCGTATCGCCATTGCCCGTGCTTTGGCGGTCAATCCCCGGTTGATCGTTTGCGACGAGCCTACCAGCGCGCTGGATGTATCGGTACAGGCGCAGATTCTAAATCTGCTGAAGGATTTGCAGAGCAGTCTGAGGCTGGCGTATTTATTCATCACCCATAATATCTCGGTGGTGGAGTATATCGCCGATGAAGTGGCGGTGATGTATCTGGGAAGAATTGTAGAACAGGGGCGTGTGGATGAAGTATTGGATCATCCCAGGCATCCCTATACTCAGGCGTTGCTGTCGGCGGTACCTGTAATTGATCTCGCATCAAAGCGCCAGATCATCCACCTGCATGGGGATCTGCCTTCTCCAGCCAATCCGCCATCCGGCTGCCACTTTCATCCCCGTTGTCCCCACGTCATGCCGGTGTGTCGTGAGCATTACCCTGAAACAAGCGCATTCAGTTCGACGCACACGGCGCGGTGCTACCTTTACCCACAGGAACAAGACTCAGCATGAGGAATATTTGATGGCGGTCGATCAAGAAGTGGCGCGTCGCCGCACGTTTGCCATAATCTCACACCCGGATGCGGGGAAAACCACGCTGACGGAGAAGCTGTTGCTGTTTGCTGGCGCCATCCATATCGCCGGCAGCGTCAAGGCGCGAAAAGCGAGCCGTCATGCCACCTCGGACTGGATGGAGATCGAGAAGCAAAGGGGTATTTCAGTTGCCAGTTCCGTGATGCAGATGGAGTACCGGGGTTGCGTCATCAACCTGCTGGATACGCCGGGTCACCAGGATTTTTCCGAAGACACTTACCGGGTGCTGACTGCGGTAGACGCGGCGTTGATGGTGATCGATGCCGCCAATGGCGTGGAGGCCCAGACGTTGCGTCTGCTGGAAGTGTGCCGTGCGCGTAATACGCCCATCATCACTTTTGTGAACAAAATGGATCGCGAAGTACGTGAACCGCTAGACCTCATTGACGAAATCGAACGAACGTTGAACATGACGGCGGTGCCTTTTACCTGGCCGCTGGGCATGGGCCGTGGCTTTCATGGTGTATTCGACTTGCGACGCGACCGCATGCGCGTTTTTCGCCCAGGTGCGGATAGACTGGATGAGCAGGATGAAATCATTGAAGGTCTGAATAATCCCGAAATCGCGATACGTTTCGCGGCAAATGCCGCCCACACTCAGCAGGAAATCGAATTGATACGTGGCGCCTCGCCAGAATTCAGTCACGCAGCTTTCCTCGCCGGCCTGCAGACCCCGGTATTTTTTGGCTCAGCCATCAACAATTTCGGCGTACGCGAGGTACTTGACGCACTGGTCGATCTGGCGCCGTCACCCGGATCGCGCCAAGCGCTGCAGCGCCAGGTGCAACCTGCGGAATCGATGTTTTCAGGCGTAGTGTTCAAGATTCAGGCGAACATGAATCCTGCCCACAGGGATCGCATCGCCTTCGTGCGGATCTGCTCGGGCCGCTTCGAGCGCGGAATGAATCTCAAGGTCGTGCGTAATGATAAGGATATCCGCACCAATGGCGTAGTATCCTTTCTCTCACAACGGCGAGAGTTGCTTGATACCGCCTACTCCGGCGATATCATCGGAATTCCCAATCATGGGACGTTACAACTGGGAGATACACTGACGCAAGGCGAGCGCTTGCAGTTTACGGGCTTGCCGTTTTTCGCACCTGAAATCTTCCAGACGGTGGAGATTGCTGACCCAATGCGTAGCAAGCAGCTCAAATTGGGGCTCACCCAGTTGGGTGAAGAGGGGGCGATCCAGGTATTTCGACCCCATGCCGGAGGTGCTTTGCTGTTGGGTGCTGTGGGCACATTGCAATTCGAAGTGGTGGCACACCGGCTTAAACATGAATATGGTGTAGACGCCCGTCTCGCGTCGGCAAAATACCAGATGGCGCGCTGGGTCACGTCCGATGATTCACGCGAACTGAAGCGATTCATCGACACCAACGCGCATCGGGTAGCCTACGATGTGGTAGATGCGCCCACTTTTCTGGCCTCATTCGGGGCGGAATTGAGTGTCGCTCAGGAGAGCTGGAAGTTTATTCAGTTCCATAGACTGCGAGAGCATGCCGGGCTGGTATTCCAGACCCATATGGATGGGTAATCCGCTATCGCTTATCACGTGGATGTTTTGAATGCCGCAAAGCGCCTCGATGCGGAAATTCAGCGTGGCGTCAGGATAGGTGTTTTGATTTATACTCGTCACTCGACCTGAATCAGGTGGTTGGACCTTCTGTAGCGAACCCACCAGAAAGGTGAAGTTCAAGTGGGGCAAAAAGTCATTGTGGGTCATGGCTCCGAGTTGAAAAATGAGTGGAAAATAAGCGGCAACTGCCGGATTTAGGATTATGGCAACCTCAAAAAAGAAAAACACATCCGCTGAAAAAAGCGGGAATACCTGGTCGGGAAGGTTCGATGAGCCGGTTTCGGAGCTGGTGCAGCGTTATACCGCATCGGTTGGCTTTGACCGGAGGCTGGCGGAATACGATATCCAGGGATCGCTTGCTCACGCACAGATGCTCTCTGGCGCCGGCATTATCGATGCGGATGACTTTGCCGCCATCGAATTTGGCTTGAGCCAGATTCGCGACGAAATCCGCAATGGCGAGTTTGTCTGGCTCCTGGAACTGGAAGACGTGCATCTTAATATAGAGAAACGTCTCACCACACTGATCGGTGATGCCGGTAAGCGACTGCACACCGCGCGATCACGCAACGATCAGGTCGCCACCGACGTGCGGCTTTATTTGCGCGCCTCGATAGACGATATCATCGAGCTTATCCACAGTATGCAGCGCGCACTGCTGGACCTCGCCGAACAGCATGCGGATACAGTGATGCCAGGTTTCACTCATTTGCAGGTGGCACAGCCAGTTGTTTTCGGTCATCATCTCATGGCGTATTTCGAAATGCTGAAGCGCGATGTCGAACGACTATCCGATTGCAGGAGGCGCGTGAATAAACTGCCGCTGGGCGCGGCGGCGCTGGCGGGGACCAGTTATCCTATCAACCGCAAGGCGGTGGCGCAACAACTCGGATTTGACGGTGTTTGCGAAAACTCGCTGGACGCGGTTTCCGACCGGGATTTTGCCATCGAGTTCTGCGCGGGTGCGGCGCTGATCATGACACATCTGTCGCGGCTATCCGAAGAATTGATTTTATGGATGAATCCATCGTTTGGCTTCATTGATCTCGCCGACCGGTTCTGTACCGGCTCGTCCATCATGCCACAAAAAAAGAATCCCGACGTGCCGGAACTGGTGCGTGGCAAAACAGGACGTGTCAATGGCCACCTGGTCGCGCTGCTGACACTGATGAAGGCTCAGCCGCTCGCTTACAATAAAGACAACCAGGAAGACAAGGAGCCTCTTTTTGACACGGTGGAAACGCTCACTGACACGCTGCGTGTCTACGCCGACATGCTGACCGGTGTGCGCGTCAACCAGGATGCAATGCGCAATGCCGCGATGCGTGGTTACGCCACCGCTACCGATCTGGCCGATTACCTGACGAAGAAAGGGCTGCCTTTCCGCGAAGCACACGAGGCGGTAGCGCAAGCAGTGCGCTTCGCCGACAAGAGCGGCCGGGATCTGAGCGCACTTACCCTCCCGGAATTGCAAAAATTCTCTCGGTTGATCGACAGCGATATTTACGCTGTGCTGACTCTGGAGGGCTCAATAAATAGCCGCAGCCATATCGGCGGAACGGCGCCGGCACAGGTGAGAGCAGCCATTAGGCGGGCAAGGAAGTGGTTGTCCTGAAGCGGTAATCCGGCATTCGTTTATGCTACCCTGGGCAGACATCACCGCACAAATTTCCATCTCCACCGGCCTCCCGTTCGCTATGGAAAAAACCACTTCCATTGGCGGCGGTTGCATCAACGAAACGCATCGGATTGAAGGCAACGGTCAGCAATTTTTCGTCAAACTGAACGATGCGGACAGCCTGGCAATGTTCGAGGCGGAAGCGGCGGGCCTGCACGAAATTCACCGCTCCCGTACACTGCGCGTTCCAGTACCGGTTTGCTGGGGGAGAAACAAATCCAAGGCATGGCTGGTGCTGGAGTATCTGGAAATGGGTAACGTTTCCAGTAGCGGCGCCCCAGCCTTGGGAGCACGACTGGCTGCGATGCATCGTGTCTCTTCTGAAAAATTCGGATGGATGCGCGATAACACCATCGGCGCCACGCCGCAAATCAATAGTTATTCTTCCAACTGGATACAGTTCTGGCGCGAACAGCGTCTGGGCTATCAATTACAGCTTGCCCAAGTTAACGGCTACACCGAAAAATTGCAGACACAGGGTGAACAATTGCTGGCGCGGCTGGATTCTTTTTTTCCGGGAGCGGAGCCGGTTGCCTCACTACTGCATGGTGATTTGTGGAGTGGCAACTATAGTTTTGATCGTGCAGGGCAGCCGGTACTATTTGATCCGGCCGTATATTATGGCGATCGCGAGACGGATATTGCCATGACCGAACTTTTTGGAGGATTCCCCGCTACTTTTTATGCGGCTTACCGGGAAGCCTATCCACTCGATCCAGGTTACTCCACCCGCAAAACACTCTATAACCTCTATCACGTCCTCAATCATCTCAATCTGTTCGGCGGCGGGTATCTGCGCCAGGCGGAACAAATGACAGGCAGGTTGCTCGCCGAAATTCACTAAGCCGGAGGAATAGGACGGGCGCTGACCTGAATTCCTGTGAACAGCGGCCACCGAAGAAGTGGATTCTCTCATCTGGGGGCACCAAAAGTGTTGTTGGGAAGCCTCTGAATAACTCCCTGGGATTGGTGCAAGCAACGCACTTGGGAGGATCTCAGAGATCCTCAGGTCAAAACTCCAGCGGATCAACATCCAGTGTCCATCGCACCTTGTGCGCTGAAAGCGTGTCGAGTTTCGCCCGCCATACAGCGAGAAATTCCTGTAATTGCTTGCGCGAGCCGGATTGTATAAGCAAGTATGCGCGCTCCATTCCTCTTAACCGTGCCATTTGCGCCGGAACAGGATCGAATATCTCAACGTGCTTCGGCGCCTTCGCTATGGCCGCCGCCCTAGCAAGGAAATCCAGCGCGGCGGCAATCTGTAGCGCCTCTGCCCGCAATAAGGCCTGGTAGACATACGGTGGGAATCCCGCCGTCTTTCTTTCTGCCAGGAGTGTCTGCGCGAGTGAGTCATAATCGTGCCGCCGCAGCGCCTGATATAGCGGATGATCCGGAAATTCGGTTTGAATCAGCACTTGTCCCAAGATATTTGCGCGTCCGGCTCGGCCCGCTACCTGCATCAACTGAGCAAACAGGCGCTCTGACGCGCGAAAATCGGTACTGAATAGTGAAGCATCGGAATTCAAGATGCTTACCAGCGACAGATTTGGAAAATCATGTCCTTTCGCGAGAATTTGTGTCCCAACCAGAATATCCACACGTTGTTCCTGAATGTCTTTCAGTATTTTTTGCCACGCATTCTTTCGGCGCGTACTGTCGCGATCTATGCGTACAATTCGCGCCTCGGGGAAGCGCTCGGCCAACGCGGCTTCCACCCGCTGCGTGCCATGACCAAAGGGTGCGATATCCTGGTCCCCACATTCGGGGCAGAGGGAGGGGAAGCGCTCCTGGTGACCACAGTGGTGACATCGCAATTGTTTTTCACGCAGATGTACCACAAGACGGCTGGCGCAGCGATGACAGGTTGCCGTCCATGCGCATGATTTGCACAGCAGCACCGGTGCGTAACCACGCCGATTGATGAAAACCAGGCTTTGCTGATGTAACGTGAGACATTTCTCCAGCGCAGCGATCAATGGGACGGAAAAACCTTCTTTTGTTTTGGCGGCGCGGGTATCGATACAACGCACAACGGGCAGTGCGGCATTCTTCACCGCACGGGATGACAGGCGCAATCTGAGGTAGCGGCCGCTCATTGCGTTGTAATAACTTTCAAGCGAAGGGGTGGCGGAACCAAGTATTACTGGTGCATTAGCATGCTTGGCGCGGAAGATCGCCACGTCCCGTGCCGAATAGCGCAGGCCCTCTTGCTGTTTGAACGAAGTATCCTGCTCCTCATCCACAATGATCAGACCAAGTTTTGGCAGCGGCGTGAATACCGCTAGGCGCGTGCCGAGTATTATTTTGGCCTCACCCTGCTGAGCTTGCAGCCAGGCGTTCACGCGCTCACCAGGATTGAGTCCGCTGTGGAGACTTACCAGTTGTATGGCGGGAAAGCGCGCACGGAAGATTGCTTCCAGTTGTGGCGTTAGATTGATTTCAGGAACCAGCACCAGTGTTTGCCGTCCCTGACGCAACAGTAGTGAAATCAGCCGCAGGTATACCTCTGTTTTGCCGCTGCCGGTAATGCCGTGTAACAGCCAGGTGTTGAAGTCGTTTATTTTGGCGGCAATGTCATTGACGGCGCTTTCCTGGTCTGTGGTAAGGGCAGGGCCTGGCGAAGTTGTTTCAATAAGAGAAGCCGCAGTGGAGGGAAGAGTAGCCAATGTTTCCTCCACCCAGCGCAGCCTTATGAACTCCTTCAATACGGCGGGTGCGCGCCGCGAAAGCGCCTTCACCGCCTCAATGTTCATTACGCCGGATTCTTTCAGTCCTGCCAGCAAACGACGCTTGACAATACAGCGCGCGGGAATGGCTAATAGGCCGGTTGCGCGTCCTGCGGGGGTGAGGCAATATCGAGAGGCGGCGGCGGAGTCCGCCACAACGGGTTTAATACTGCGTAGCCTGCCGGGGAGCCCGTTCATTACCACCTCACCCAAGGGATGATGATAGTAGGCACTGCAAAATCGGAACAGATCGAGCAATGCCGCGGGTAGCGGGGGAATATCCCGGAATATATGAGTGGCATGCCTGAGTTTGTGGGAAGAAACCAGAGAGTGGGTAGCCACTTCCATAATCACCCCTATCACTTGCTTCTTTCCAAATGGGACGCACACACGAACGCCAATATCCTGTGCCGTTATGTCCAGCGCAAGATAGTCGAATAAAGTATTTACAGGAACGTCAAGCGCGACGCGAATGATGGGCATCTTGAAATCGGATTTATAGGAAATTCGAGAGCATTATCCCCTGAAAATCCGTGGCTGATTTGCTTTCTGCTGATTGGAGCGGCAACAATATTAACAGCGTTAATACGGACTCCCTTCAGGAGTTGATGTATGACATATGACTTATCATCAGGATTGGGGATCGGCAGTCTGCGTTACGCACATTATCCCTGGACAAGTTTTGAGAAAAAAATAGCGGCAGGCGTGCTTTGTAAACGATGCGTACGCACTGAATAATGTACATACTCAATCATCTCCTAATTACATCTAAAGTGTCGGGTTTCTTTACATATTTTGTTTCGTGAACCTGAATCTATGTTCAACCTGCTGATTTCAAATATCCCTACCTACTGGCATGAGATATGCTTGCAATTGAAACGATGCGCGGTCTGTAATTGAAGTTGAATTGACATGCCAGTTCGTTTCGGAGGGAAAAGACATGGAATTTGCGCTGTCATTTTTCTTGAAAACTATAAGTTCAACCGCAATCGAAGCAAGTACCGAGCGGGTTGACTGGCGGGAGCTTACCCCCCTGTTTGTCCGACAAACTGCTTGACTTGGCGCATCTTCGGGGATAGTCTTCACGGGGTTGTGGGTATGTAATGATTCAGTAATATAGCGGCGGCTTATTTTGACTGCGAGGAAGCGGGCGGAAGGGGTTAGCCGGAGCGCAAATACAAAGCGGCACAGGGTACTCGATTAACGTAACAGGAGATAAAGAAATGGCAACAACACTGGGAACATCAGGCAGCCATGCCGGGTCGAGCGGTCGCGACTACGACATGTCGCTGTGGTACGACTCAAGATGGTACAAGTTTGGACTGCTCACGATGCTGGGGGTAGCGATATTCTGGATCTGGTTTCAGCGCACCTTTGCCTACTCGCATGGCATGGACTCGATGGAACCGGAATTTGAAAAGGTATGGATGGGACTGTGGCGGGTGCACATGATCGTGATGCCGATCTTTGCGCTGGTCACCTGGGGCTGGATCTGGAAGACACGGGACACCAACCTGGACAACCTGGACCCCAAACTGGAAGTCAAGCGTTACTTTTACTGGATGATGTGGCTGGGCGTGTACCTGTTTGGTGTTTACTGGGGCGGTAGCTTCTTCACCGAGCAAGACGCCTCCTGGCACCAGGTCATCATCCGCGACACCAGCTTCACCCCGAGCCATGTGGTGGTATTTTATGGTTCCTTCCCGATGTACATCGTCTGTGGTGTGGCCAGCTACCTGTACGCCATGACCCGGCTGCCGCTGTACGCCCGGGGCACCTCGTTCCCGCTGGTGATGGCCATTGCCGGACCGCTCATGATCCTGCCGAACGTGGGTCTGAACGAATGGGGCCATGCCTTCTGGTTCATGGAAGAACTGTTTAGCGCCCCGCTGCACTGGGGCTTCGTGATACTGGGCTGGTCGGGCCTGTTTGCCGGCGGCATCGCGGCACAGATCATCACCCGCTACTCCAACCTGACCGATGTCATCTGGAACGGCCAGAGCAAAGTCATCCTCAACAACCGGATCGTACCGTAACGGCTGATCCTGACTGACCGGACCAACCCGCCCGCTCCTGCCCAGACTGGGGGAGCGGGCGGGCGATAACCGGCACCCACTGGCGTCTTGTGCGCGAAGACCGGAAAAGGCACCCGGCAAGGCGAACGGTGACAGGGCAATAAGCAATAGCGGCACCCGGGATTGAGCAGCGGCAACACCTATTTTTCATGTTAAAGATCGTACGACATATTTGAGGGGAGGGCACGATGAGCAGAACAGACGAAATATTAAAGGCGGCCAAGATGCCGCCGGAAGCGGTAAAGATGTCGAGGATGATAGACGCAGTCTATTTCCCGATTCTGTGCATACTGCTGGTAGGCACCTACCACATGCACTTCATGTTATTGGCGGGCGACTGGGACTTCTGGCTTGACTGGAAAGACCGTCAATGGTGGCCGGTGGTCACCCCCATCGTTGGCATCACCTACTGTGCCACCATCATGTACTACCTGTGGGTGAACTACCGCCTGCCCTTTGGCGCGACACTGTGCATCGTGTGCCTGCTGACCGGCGAATGGCTGACCCGTTTCTGGGGATTTTACTGGTGGTCGCACTACCCGATCAACTTCGTACTACCCTCCACCATGATACCGGGCGCGCTGGTCATGGACACCGTCATGCTACTGACGCGCAACTGGATGATCACGGCACTGGTAGGCGGGGGCGCGTTTGGGCTGCTGTTCTACCCGGGCAACTGGCCCATTTTTGGCCCGACCCACCTGCCGCTGGTAGCCGAAGGCGTCCTGCTGTCACTGGCTGACTACACCGGCTTCCTGTATGTACGCACGGGCACCCCTGAGTATGTACGGCTGATCGAACAAGGGTCGCTACGCACCTTTGGCGGTCACACCACCGTGATTGCGGCCTTCTTTGCCGCCTTCGTCTCCATGCTCATGTTCTGCGTCTGGTGGTACTTTGGCAAACTCTACTGCACCGCGTTCTTCTACGTCAAAGGCGCCCGCGGTCGGGTCACCATGAAGAACGACGTCACCGCCTATGGTGAAGAAGGGTTTCCGGAGGGGATCAAATAATGAACGCAAAAAACCTGTTCAAACTAGGGGTCGTTGGCCTCTATGGCATGGCCACCTTGGCGCTGAGCACGCTTGACATCTCCCCGGCTGCGGCGCACGGCGAACGCTCGCAAGAACCGTTCCTGCGCATGCGTACCATCCAGTGGTACGACATGAAATGGGGCCCCGAGACCACCAAGGTCAACGACTTTGCCAGCATGACCGGCAAATTCCACCTGGCCGAAGACTGGCCGCGCGCGGTGGGCAAACCGGGGCGGGCGTTCTTCAACGTCGGCAGCCCCAGCCCGGTATTTGTACGGCTCTCCACCAAGCTGAACGGCGAACCGACCTACATTTCGGGCCCGCTCGAAATTGGGCGCGACTACGCCTTTGAAGTCAAGCTGAAAGCCCGCATCCCGGGACGTCACCACATGCACGCCATGGTCAACATCAAGGACGCGGGCCCGATTGCGGGTCCTGCCGCCTGGATGAACATCACCGGCAGCTGGGACGACTTCACCAACCCGGTCAAACTGCTGACGGGCGAGACCATCGACACCGAGACCTTCAACTTCGCCAACGGCATCTTCTGGCACCTGC
>JBKJYB010000152.1:0-4530 GCA_046716045.1 Nitrosospira sp. | reverse complement strand
GGTTATGGGTGTCGGAGATGTCGATTACGATGACACGCTGATGCACATCAACCTGGGTTGCCGCCAGTCCAATTCCGGGTGCGGAGTACATGGTTTCCGCCATATCGTCCACCAAAGCACGAATCTCATCAGTAACCTTCGGCACTCGGCTCGCTATGGTGTGCAACCGTTCATCCGGGTACTGTAATATCTTCAGAAGTGCCATAAAAAGACTTGCGCATTTAACAATCTAAATGCAGAATTTGAACCGTATCATTATGATATTCTGTTTGACCCCTTGTCCTGGGTCTATAGCCGTGGTTTCCATACCGGTGATTCCCCACGCGTAAATCCATTATATCCTGATTTGGGCTGGAGGCCTGAGTCCAGTCAGCCCGACGAAGACACCGATACGGAATTTCGGAACACACCTGATCACTAACTTGCCAGCCCAGACGATACGCCTGGTAGCTTTGTCTCAAGTTTTCTGAAAGAACCATCGTTAAGCGGGAATCAAGAACGTTGTCAACTCGGGCTATCGACGCAATGCGATCATCGTACCATTCATAGATTGACTGAAATGAAGCCAATAGGGGATATCGAATCCTGGCTTGCGCTTGGCTTGATTGATGGTCTCGGTGACGAGTCAATCCGGCGATTGCTGGTGGCTTTCGGCAGCCCTGCCGGTATTCTTTCCGCAAAAGCCGCCGAACTAGAGCGCCTGGTGAAAAAAAAGGTAGCGGACAGCATTGTGCAAGGGGTGGACAGAAAGAAAATTGCTGTGACGCTCAAATGGCTCGAAGACCCCGCAAACTCGATTATGACGCTGGCTGACCCCGATTACTCTTCGATGCTGCTCAACATCGCGGATCCTCCTCCGCTTCTCTATCTCAAGGGGAAACGTGAGTTGCTGAGTTCACCCGCTCTTGCTGTGGTCGGCAGCCGCAATGCTACACCTCAAGGTCTTTCCAACGCGGAAGCTTTTGCCGCGGCTGCAAGTAACGCGGGACTTTGCATTGTGAGTGGAATGGCGCTCGGTGTGGATGCCGCGGCTCATCGTGGAGGTCTGCGTGGCACGGCAGCCAGTATCGCGGTAGTGGGGACCGGTCTGGACGTCGTTTATCCCGCACGCAATCGCGATCTTGCCCATGAGCTGGCGGAAAAGGGAGTGCTTGTTTCCGAGTTTCCATTGGGCACCCCTGCCGTTGGTAGCAACTTTCCGCGCCGCAACCGCATCATAAGCGGCATGAGCCGGGGCTGCCTGGTGGTGGAAGCCGCGCTACAAAGTGGCTCTCTTATTACCGCCCGGCAGGCGCTGGAACAGGGACGAGACGTATTTGCCATTCCCGGTTCGATTCATTCCCCGTTATCAAAGGGTTGTCATGCGCTTATCAAACAAGGAGCGAAACTGGTTGAAAGCGCTGAAGATATTCTGGATGAACTGGGATATCAGTCCGTGCGAAGTACGGTCAACGATACTGATGAACCTGCCGGGCAAGAATCGCCGCTGTTGAAATATCTCGGCCATGACGTCGCCAACATCGATACACTGTGCATCCGTAGTGGCTTGACGGCGGAAACGGTATCGGCGATGCTATTATCGCTTGAACTGGATGGCGTGGTCGCCACGCTGCCGGGTGGGTGCTACCAGCGGTTGCGGTAGTTATCACGGCAGATAGTCCAATCGTTCTCGCCATCCGTGTAATCCCGAAAAAGCAATTGAGCGTAAAGTAATTGTAATGCTTACGTAAATTGGACTGTTGCCGCCCGATAATCGGGTGTGTGCCTTTTCAGAACTGCTACCCAACCACGGAATGTTCACAGGAGTTTCATGGGAAAAACCTTAATCATCGCCGAGAAGCCTTCCGTTGCCGCCGATATTGCGCGGGTATTAGGGGGTTTCACCAAGCACACAGATTACTTCGAGAGTGATCAGTACGTGTTGTCATCGGCTATCGGCCATTTGCTTGAGCTGGCGGTACCCGAACAATACGAAGTCAAACGCGGAAAATGGAGTTTCTCCAATTTACCGGTAATTCCACCGTACTTTGATCTCAATCCCATCGAGAAAACAGAATCGCGCCTGAAACTTTTAACCAAACTTATCAAACGAAAGGATGTGAACGCGCTTATTAATGCCTGCGACGCGGGACGCGAAGGAGAATTGATTTTTCGTTACATTGCGCGGCACGCGGAAACCACGAAACCGGTGAAACGGCTTTGGCTGCAATCGATGACCCCTGCCTCAATTCGCGAAGGATTTACCAAATTGCTTGACGATGCCGTTGTTCAGCCGCTGGCGGAAGCGGCTGTGAGCCGTTCGGAAGCTGACTGGCTGGTGGGTATAAATGGCACTCGCGCCATGACCGCGTTCAATTCTCAGGAAGGAGGATTTCATAAAACCACTGTGGGACGAGTGCAAACCCCGACGCTGGCAATCCTGATTGAACGGGAAGATACGATCAGGAAATTTGTTCCCCGCAGTTACTGGGAGGTACACGGCACGTTTGCCGCCAAAGCAGGCACGTATAACGGACGCTGGTTCGACGAAAAGTTTTCAAAAGACAAGAAAGACGGCGAACAAAAAGCCGAGCGATTGTGGGATCAGAGCAAAGCTGAGACTATTCGCGCCAAATGTCAGGACAAGCCGGGTATTGTCGGTGAAGAAAGCAAGCCCACCACGGAGATCTGCCCGCTGCTCTATGACCTCACCAGCTTGCAGCGCGACGCTAATGGGCGCTTTGGTTTCTCCGCTAAAACAACGTTAGGATTGGCCCAGGCGTTATATGAGAAGCATAAGGCACTGACCTACCCGCGCACTGACTCGCGTGCACTGCCGGAAGACTATATTGAAACCGTTAATGACACCCTCAATTCACTGGGAAAGACCCGTTACAGCGTATTTGCCAAACAGATTCTCAAAGCGGGCTGGGTCAAGCCCAACAAGCGAGTATTTAACAATGCAAAGATTTCCGATCATTTTGCCATTATTCCGACCTTGCTTGAACCCAGAAGTCTGAACGATGCGGAAGCTAAACTTTATGATCTCGTGACCAAACGGTTTTTGGCCGTTTTTTATCCCGCCGCTGAATTTCTTGTTACAACTCGAATCACCCGTGTAGAGAACGAACCATTTAAAACCGAAGGTAAGGTAATGGTCAGCCCTGGCTGGCAGACGGTCTACGGTAAAGAGGTTCATATCGAGAGCGCGGATGATGGCTCGACTCTGGTTGCGGTGAATCCCGACGAGCGGGTGCTCACCAGCGAGGTTAACGTCGTGGCCAGCAAGACCCGGCCACCGGCCAGATTCAATGAAGCCACATTGCTGTCGGCCATGGAAGGCGCGGGTAAACTGGTGGAAGACGAAGATCTTCGGGAAGCCATGAGTGCGAAAGGACTGGGCACGCCCGCCACCCGGGCCTCGATCATCGAAGGGCTGGTGTTCGAAAACTACATGCAACGCGTGGGACGGGAATTACATCCTACCGCCAAGGCATTCTCGCTAATTACATTATTGCGTGGACTGAAGGTGCCTGAACTCACCTCGCCGGAATTAACGGGTGATTGGGAATTCAAACTGCGCCAGATCGAGCAGGGCAAGCTCGAACGCAACAAATTCATGGAAGAAATTGCCGGCATGACGAGTCATATGGTGATGCAGGCGAAAAGTCATCGGGGTGAAACCATAACTGGAGATTTTTCCACGCTCAAGTCTCCTTGCCCCAAATGCGGTGGTGTAGTACAGGAGACTTACAAAAAATTTCAGTGTCAGAAATGCGATTTTGCGTTATGGAAAATTCTGGCCGGCCGGCAATTTGAAACTGAGGAAATGGAGCAACTGATCATCCGGCGCGAGGTGGGGCCGTTGCAAGGCTTTCGTAGCAAAATGGGGCGGCTATTCAATGCCAACATCAAACTTACCGACGAATTTGAAATGAAATTTGATTTTGGCAGCGACAGTGAGGAAGATGCCGAGATTATCGATTTTTCCGGCCAGGAATCGCTGGGAAAATGTCCCCGCTGCAGCGGCAGGGTATTCGATCATGGTATGAGCTACACATGTGAGAAAGCTGTCGGCTCGGCGCGCACTTGCAATTTCAAAATCGGAAAAATAATCCTTACGCGCCCTCTTGAACACGAGCAGGTCGGAAAATTGTTACGCACCGGTAAAACCGATTTGTTGCCAAAATTCATATCCAAAAAGGGAAGGCCGTTCTCAGCCTATCTGGTGACCGGTGCGGACGGAAAAGTGGGATTTGAGTTTGAGCCGAGGGAAACAAAAACAAAAACAACGGCTACAACCGCGGAAACCAAGGTGGCAAGACCAAAATCCAAGGCATCCGCCATCAAGAAAAGTGCTGTGCGGAAACCATAGTCCATGATGCCGCGGGCATCGAATGGCCAAGGGATTTTAACCTAAATCCGGCAGTTAGACGGGATGGAGTGTACGGTTTTTGGGGTGGAGGGCAAGGCGTTGCGAACAACGCAGCCATGGGCCGCGAAAGCCGTGCAATCCACCCTGTAGCGAATTCACCAAGAAGGTGAAGGTCA
>JBKJYB010000151.1:0-4395 GCA_046716045.1 Nitrosospira sp. | reverse complement strand
TGTTTGAGGCAGGGTAATGTAAAGGGGCAAGTCAATCGGAATGCCACGACGCTTTAGCAAGCGTACAGAAAGCGCATGGCGCCGCGCTGGACCGAGTACTATTCTTAGCGGAGCCGAGGAGGGTTGAAGTTGCGCGCTCACCGGCCTGAACAGGAAAACCAGGCTGGCGGCAGCCCGCGCAATGAGTTGTAATCTGCGCATCGCTTGCGGATTTGCTTCGGGTAACCAGCCGATGACGGCCCCGAAAGCGGCACTTTTGATGCCTTGCTCAAGCACCCATAATCGCTCGGCGAATTTATAAGTGCGGACCATCACAATGCGCCGGCTATCAATATTCAGATTTTCCCACGCATGCATATAGGGAATATGAGGCGGGCTAACCAATAGAATATGCTTGTCATTCCGGGTGATCTGCTCAAGCGAGGGACTCAATAATCTTATTTCCCCCAGCCCTTCCGCCGGTAACAATAATTCCGTCAGGCTGTGAGGTGACCATCCTCCTCCCGGCAACGCTTTATCCAGTTCATTGAAGCCAGTGGGAATGACCTGATCAGGCGCAGATCCTGATACGTCGCCTCGCCATATTCTGTCCCTGAATTGGGTTTCAATTTGCAAAAGTGATAGCGGTGCCAAGGGTGAGGATGGAGAAGCAAGCGTTGACATGGCGAAAGAGTTTTCATCAATCAACGATTGGAACCGAGGCGATGTCCGGAAGTACGGGCTTTTCGAATGAGGCCCACATACAACCCATAGATTTCCAGTCCCTGTTCAGGCCGGATGGGCGGGTAATCCTGGGTCCGGCTATGGTTGCGCGCTTCGAGGTAATAACCTCTTTTATCCTTGGCCAGGACTTTGAGCGTGAATTCATTATCCACGATTGCCAATACCACTTGACCGGTTGAAGGTGAATTGCTGCGTTCGATAATCACCATATCGCCTTCAAGTATTCCCAGATCAATCATCGAATCGCCTTTGACAGGAAACAGGATAGTTTGGGAAGGATTTTCGATAAGATAATCATCGATGCGTAGCAACTCAGGCTGGACGTCGGCGGCCTGTTGAGGTATTCCCGCCCGAACCGCATGCCCGACTGTTCGCTCAAAAAAACGGGGTCCGGGACGCGACCGGCCACCCGGCGCATTCTCAAGAAAGCCTTCTTCCTTTAAACGCTGAACAATCTGATGTGTCCAGGAACGCGCCTTTCCGTTCCATAACACAGACAATTCGGTTATTGAAGGGATAACGCTTTCTCTGGCATAGTAATCCCGCAGTTTGCCAAGATAAGAGGAAATGTCGAGCTGTTGCATAATAAGCAAATATAAAGAACTATTGTTCTTATTATAGAGAACAATAGTTCTTAGTTCAAGCGTGCTGAACGCTGACTATCGATCCGGGGAAAATTCATGGTATTTTCGTCATTCCGGGCTTGACCCGGAATCCAGTCCAAGCAAATACGAAATATTGTTATTAATCATAATACTGATCTATTCAATGAGCGGTCAACTACCGGATTTAGGATAGTGTTGTCAGTATCAAAAAAAACGGCCATCAACTGATGGCCGTTACCTGACAACGAGGCTTTAGAGAATTATTGACCAGGGTTTTGTTGCGCGGATGTCAACTGTCCTTTCCATTCGTCAGGCAGGTTCTTGACCCAGCTATTGTATACATTGGGGATGGCAAGAACCCCTTGACCACCGTAACCCGGCAGGCTGCTGATGCGATCATCAGTGGGAGTGTTGCTATCGCTTACCAGAGAAACCCTGCCCGCTATTTTGGCGTCAGACAGATTACCGTCATTGTTGGGATCGGCGTCAACCACGATAAGTTCATTGGAGAACTTGCTCGTAACATAGGCATAGTATCCCCCACCTTTTTTGGCTCCAAAATTCGCACCATGGCAACCTGGATCGCAGGGCAGCATCTTGGCCACGGTATCGGTCTTCGTATCGATGACAATTATCGACTCACCCATATTCGCGACCACTACGGCGCGGCCATCGGGCGAGACGGGTAACTGGATGGGGAGTATGCCGACGGTGGCCTGTCCGTCTCCATCGCGGTCCACTATGGTGCCATCAATGGGATTGTAATCCGCGATCAGGTTGATGGTTTTCTCCAGAGTCCCATCCTTGTTGATGACACTCACGCTATGATGCAGCAGATTAGCCGCATAGAATTTGCTGGAGTCCGGCATCATGCCGATAGCGATGGGGTGAGCTCCCGGTGCGGAGTTTCCTGTGGGCGTCCTTTCCAGGACGGTCCCGCTGTTGATATCGTAGAATCCCACGTCATTGGTAAAAATGTTGGGCGTAATAATCTTACTTCCATCCGCGCTGATCCAATGTCCATGGGGATTGGTAGCAAGCTGACCGGATTTCTGCGTGGGAATCATCTTGCTGACTTCAAAGGTTCCCACCGGAATGATGGACATGCCATCTTCGCCGTTATTGCTGACCGTGATATCGTCGTTATCAGGGCGAGTCATGACATGAGCGGGAGCCTCGCCCACCTGGATGTTCTTGATCAACTCACCCGTCTTTTTGTTGATCATCGTGAGTTTATTGTCGAACCATTGGGTCTGGTAGACAACCGATTGATCTTTATTGGTCCACATATTGTGCGGGTTGTTCATATTGATCTGCGGCAGCGAGATCTTGCGAACAATCTTCCAGGTGGTTGTGTCGATGGCGGTAATGGTCCCGGGCTTGGTCTTGCCAGCGGTTTTTTCAAATTGAGTATCGACCCACACTTCACCCACGCCGGGAGTGACCGGGGGCACAGGCGCCGATAGGACCGCATTATTGCCATATCTGGCGATTAAAACCTCCGACAGATTGACGACCGCCCCACCGGTGATGCGGACGGGAACGCTGGGATAGGTCAATTTCCAGGGTGTGGGGGGGGTATAATTTTGCCAGTTGTTCGGGGCGGTGGCGATGAAGAAGGTCCTCAACAGCCGGGTGGCAAGATCACTGCTGGTAGGAAGATTTTTGACGCCGGTGGCCAGGTCGATGGTTTCCCCCAGGTCAAGACCCTCGGTTTCCGGGTCATCTACAATCACCGCGCCAAACATGTATGGATGCACCTTGCACGTGAACACATACAAACCGGGTGTTGTCAGTTTGACGATACCGCCGCCTTTATAGGCCCTGCTCTGGTCAAAGGGCATGGAGGCAACATGTCCGCGGCCTCTTTTTTTACCTTTACCATGGTGGTGGTGTCCGCCCCCTTTACCGGGATCATCCGCCTCACTGGGCCAAAGCAGGCTGGTCATGGTGTGTACCGTGTTGGTCTCCGCCATGATGAAATTAACGCTGCTGCCGGGGGGAATCACTTCCAGAGACCGGGTGCTGCCGGTAATGCCGAAAATGGTTTCGCTCCGGGCGCTCCGGTACCAGCTTCCCGGTTCATCCGAGATCACGAAAGTGACGAGGCCGGGATCAGTGCTTGTGCTGCCAAAAATAGCACCATAGGGGGAAGCGCCGGCGATGCTGTGACCCACTCCCTTATTGTGACCTTTAGTGGAGTCGACTCTAAAACTGCTGTGCATGCCTGCTTCCATGTGAGAAAACAGATGGCAGTGGTACTGCCAGTTACCGGCGCCAACGCCGGTACCGGCTTTAACGGTGAAAGTATGACCGTCGGAAACGTCGTCCATCAATTTGGTGTCGATAACGCTGGTGCTTCCGGGTTCCAGCCAGCGATGGGCGTGAAGGTGAAAGGTATGCCCAGGCCCCACCGACAGGATATGAAATCTGACGATGTCATCCTCGACAGCCCCGAGAATGGGGTTGGTCCACAGGGGTGTTTGTGTTCCGGCTTTGGATATTTCTGTTGCCCAGAAGGTCGAACCGACCATAAACAGCACATACTGTTTGTCCAGTTGTCCCGCGTTGACCGATTTGAGGGCGCCATCGTCGTCAACATAGCGTTCTACTTTCCCATCCGCCCTATCGACCACAATCGCGCCAAACAGGCCAAGTAACTCCTGTCCCTCACCGTAGTAGGGATAGGCGCCGGTTTTGGTGGCGGTGAATGTGTAGCTTAGCGTTCCTCCATTCGGGGCCGCCTTTGCGGCGCCGCTGGTTGAAAGACCGGGCACCTTGAAACCCGCCGGTTTATCCGTATTATTGGTAACCGTGACACTGACGGTATCGCCCTGTTTCACGAAAAGGGTAGGTCCCGGGATAACCGCTCGACCATCTCCTCTTTTGTAACCATACTGACCGTTGGGTAATACTTCGGCCGACAGCGCGAGGTCATGATTTGCCGCCTGGGCCATGGGTGGAGCCAGTAGCAGCATGGCCGCGAGCAGCGCGCACGCTGTCCCTATCACCGCGGGTATTTTCAGTCCAAAGATATTTTTGCTCATTTAGTTTTATGCCTCTAAAC